>WFZT01000001.1 GCA_015489415.1 Caldifarciminota bacterium
CGATGAAAAAATGGGTCTTTGCACTGATAGGATTCCCCAGGAAATCCACACCGTGGTTCAGTGCTGACATGAGCTCCACAAGTCCCTCAGATGTCAGGTCATACACCCCGGTTGCAAAGGGATAATCACCGATTGACGGTGGATCACCTGAAAGTGCAATAAAGTTTTCCAGTCCCAGCGCATCTGCACCAAGTAGATCAGATTGGATACCGATGATATTCCTGTCCCTGCATGTGTAATGGACAACAACCTCTTTGCCAAGACGCTCTTTTAACAATCGAGCCACAGCGATGGGTGACATGCGCGGACGGGCCATTGGACTATCAGAAACCGTGAGGGCAAAGATGCCATCGCTGTAAGGCTTTATCTTTTTGATGAAGGCCTCAATATCCGCGCCACGTGGTGGGTCAACCTCCATGAGAAATGTCTTTCCTCTCTCAAGCTGCTCTTTCAGTTTTGATCGAATCTCTTCTTTCTTCTTCATCTCACCGGTGCTTTCTTCAACTACAACTCGAGACACTCGCCTTTTGCCACGCTTAACCCCCTTCAGTCTCTCTTTTAGTTTTCTAATATGCTCCGGGGTGGTTCCACAGCATCCACCGATGACCTTCACCCCAAATTCAAGAAACTTTTTCCCATACTCAGCGAAGTAGTCAGGATTGTAAGGGTAGTAGAATTTTCCCTGGACAAACTGGGCACGTCCTGCATTGGGCATGGCAGAAAGCTCTTTCGTGGTTACAGATGCCATCTTTCGAACCGCTTCATAGACGTTCTGTGGGCCAAGTCCACAATTGGAGCCGATGACATCTGCCTCGCTTCTGTCCAGCTTTGCTCCCACTTCATAGGGATTCTTACCAAAGAGGGTGAGTCCATTATTGGGAAATGACATCTCTGCAATGACAAACACGTCGGGATCAACCTCTTTTGCCACCCGAATCCCCACTAAAAGCTCTTCGAGGCACGAGAAGGTCTCAAATACAAGCAGATCAACTCCACCTTCAAGTAATGCCTCTATCTGTTCCCTGAAAATGCTCTCCGCTTCCTCATCTGAAAGCCGCTTCTCGCGATCCAGTGGACGTGAAATTGGCCCAATTGAGCCCGCGACAAAGATATCATCTTTCGCAACTGCCCTTGCAATTCTTGCCCCGTAGTAATTGATTTCACGGGTTTTATTTCCAATTCCAAAATACTCTTCAAGGATAAATCTGTTCGCGCCAAAGGTATTGGTGGTGATGACCTCTGCTCCTGCCTCTTTGTAAGCGGCATGAATTTCTTTCACAATCTCGGGCATAGTTATGTTCAGCTCATCGTAGCACAGTCCTTTGGGTACACCACGGGCATAAATCTCGGTGCCCATGGCACCGTCAAACACGATATAATCCTTTTCCTCGAAAAATTCTCTAAACTTCATCAATCATTTCCTCAATTTTTCGCACAGTATCAATGGCATCCCTGCAGTATGCATCAGCACCGATCTCATCAGCAAACTCCTGATTCACTGCAGCGCCACCAATGAAAACCTTTGCACGGGGATAAATTTTGTTTTTCAGGTCAATCACATCCTTCATCCCGTCCATGGTGGTCGTCATAAGAGCAGAAAGACCAATAAAGTCCGCATTCTCACGCTTTACCGTCTCAACTATTGTCGAGGCATCCACATTTTTCCCGAGGTCAATTACATCGTAACCGTAGTTTCTCAGAACGAGAGCCACTATATTTTTCCCGATATCGTGGAGGTCACCCTTGACTGTTGCCATGACTATCTTCGCCTTCTTTGAAGCTTTCCCATCGAGCTTGAGATAGTTTTCAAGAACCTCTGCTGCGCCTTCCATAGCCTCAGCAGAAAGAATGAGCTGCGGCAAGAAGTAAATCTTCTTCTCGTAAAGCTCTCCCACCTTTCTCATGGCAGGAATAAGAATCTCATTTAAAATCTCAAATGCCCCTTTTCCGGACTCAAGAAGCTTCTTCGTAAGTCTCACTGTTTTCTCCCGCTCCCCCTCGACCACAGCATTAAACAATTCCTCTTCCGGGCCCCGGGCTTCCTTTTTCTCCTCCACGACCTGCAAATCCACCTGTTTTCCAAACTGTTCAATATAAAACTTCATTCCTGCGTCCCTGCCGGTCAGGGCATCGGTCGCCTTGATAAGATTCATCATCTCCTGGTCAAGGGGATTAAGAATTGCAGAATCAAGCCCATGCCACACAGCAATGGGCAAGAATGCCCTGTTTAAAAATTTCCGTGCAGGAAGTCCATAGGAGAGGTTGGAAAGGCCAATTGTGGTCGGGATTCCTCTTTCACTCAGCAATTTGATGGTCTCGAGGGTCACCCGCAAAGCTTCCTGTGACGTGGACATGGTTAAAACCACCGGGTCTGCAATCAAATCGTTGAGACTATAGCCAAAATTAAGGGCCTTTTCCACAAGATTTTCTATAATTTTCACCCTGCCTTCCACTGTATCTGGTATCCCGTCCTTGTCCATTGCGAGGAGCACGAGAGATGCACCAAACCTACGGCCGATGGGCATCAAATCTTTGTATGTTTCGCCGTTGACCGAATTTAAAACAGGCTTTCCTGCGTAGAGCTTGAAAGCCTGCTCGATGGCCTCAAGATTGGCATTGTCTATAAAAAGTGGAAGCCTGGTGGTATTCTGCAGCACCCGGATGGCACCTGAGTAAAAGGTCGCATCCTTTTCCCCTTTTCTACCAAGATTCACATCCAGGGCATGAGCGCCGGCATGCTCCTGCTTTCTTGCATATTCTCTTGCAAGATTTAGTTTTCCTGCCTTTAGCTCCTCGTTGAGTTTCTTTTTCCCGTAGGGATTGATGTTCTCACCAATCACCTTAAACGGGAGACCTTTTCCAATAAAAATTGGCCTATTCCTGCTCGTTGCCCTGAAGTAATTTTCAATTTCCTCTCTCCTTCGTGGAGGACGATTTTTCAGTGCATTCGCAATAAGCCTGATGTGCTCCGGGGTGGTTCCACAGCATCCACCAATGATATTTGTACCAAGTTCATAAAACTCGAGGGGGTACTGGAGGTACTCATCGGGTCCGAGTGGATAAACAACCCTATCACCGTGCTTTTCGGGGATGCCAGCGTTGGCATAGACAATTATTGGCTTCTTGGAGTGCTTTTTTATTTTCTTAATAAATTCAACAAATTCGCGGGGATGTCCACCACAGTTAAGTCCAAAGATATCCACATCGAGGGAGGCAAATGTAATGGCCGCAATCTCCGGGTCTGAGCCTGTAACGGTCAGGCCTCCCTCCATTGGATAGGAGATGGAAACTGCCACAGGCAGATTTGTATTCTCTTTTGCAGCAATGGCTCCTATCTTTGCCTCCAGAATGTCAATCTGTGTCTCAATCAGGATCAGGTCAGCTCCACCCCTTTCCAGCGCCTTCGCCTGCTCTTTATAGACCTCATAAACCTCATCCTCGTCAAGTTCTCCAAGCGGTTTTATGAGCTTGCCAATGGGGCCTATTGAGCCGGCAATGTAAACTCTTCGTGACCCTCTCGCGCGCTTTGCAACCTCGACCGCAGCAATGTTCAATTCCTCAAGCCTGTCCTCAGCGCCAAACTCACGAAGTTTTATGCGATTGCCGCCAAAGGTATTGGTTTCAATAATGTCTGCACCAGCGTCAATATAATCTCTGTGAATCTTTTCTACCAATTCTGGATTTTCCACATTTAGGAGCTCGGGGAAGTCAAACTTTCTGCCCGTTCGTCGTATGAGCTCCGTGCCCATAGCCCCATCTAAAATTAGAACCCGTTTTTTCAGCTCCTCAAGTATCATCTTTCAACACCTATCACCGCGGTTATTGTTTTTTGCGGATAGAGCAGATTTTTCTCGTTGATTTTTATACCCATTTCGTCAAGTCTTAATTCTTCATAAATTTCCCTCTGAAATTCAAGGCCCAGGTCCCCATAGCCCGGACTGAATCTCATAGTGAGAAAACTTCTTGCATGCCTCGCCTGTGTATCAAGGAGGCTGTTTAGCGAGTTGGCAACTGCCTCAACTGCCTCGGAGCCAATGACGTCAAAAATGATTGCCCGCTCCATCCTTCCAGATTCTGTTTCCTCCTTGATTTTTTCGTCAATTCCAGGTCCAATGGTTACCGCCATAAATATGACTGCGTATGAATCCTTTAGAAGTTTTCTCATTGACTCACCCCTGAGGGTTATTTTCGTGTTATAGAAAGTGATGGAATCGTTCTTTTCTTTAATCCGTCGAATGATATAAGTTCCTGCAGGCTTAATCAGGTTTTCTGCCTCGTGAAAACATTCTTCAACAAGGGATTTTATACGGGGTGAGATAACGGTTTTCTTGAACCTGTAACCTAAAAGACCCCAGACCGCCTTCCTGTTTATCTCGAAGTTTTCAATGCGGTGGAGTCTTATGAGCCTGTCATATAGCATTCCATGGCTAATAGAGTAGATAGGAGCGGTAGTCTTTCACACCCTCTGTGCTTGTAAGCTCCCTGTTCCAGTACTGCCAGAGCTGATTTATCAGGCTATATTTTACTCTCAGAGCAAACTGTTCCTTATTCTTCTCAAACTCCTGTTTTGTAGGCAGTTTCTTATCAAGAAGTTTGATAATGAAAATCCCGGACGTGTATTTAATAGGCTCTGATATTTCTCCAGGTTTCATTTCGTAAACCACGCCGTAGAGGGTGTAATTAACTCCAATGGTTTTAATGGGCTGGCCCCATCTGACTTCGCCTGTCTCCACATATTTAACACCGTAGGGTTTCAAGGAGTCACCGACAGCCTTTAAGGACAGCCCGGATTTTATCATATTTTCAGCCTTCTGGGCGAGCTCGTTTGCAAGCTCCTCTTTTTTGGCCTTCTTGTATTTGAGCTCTACCTCTCTTTTGGCTTTTTCGAAGGGTGGGAGCTGTCTTGGAATCTTTTCCTTGATTTTGAATACAACGTAATAGTACGGCTGGTTAAACACAGGAGAAATGGTTCCCTGCTCATGCTTTTTCACAAAGTCGAGGATTTCCGGGGCAATACCCAGCTTGGGAATAAATCCAAGATTAAGTTTAAATTGGCCTGTTTCCGTAATTTTAAGTCCCATATCCTTTGCAGCTTTCTCAAATCCCTCTTCCTTCGCCTTATCGAGAAAATCACGGAGTTTCTGATTCAAATCGCTTTTTGTCGTAGAGCTCACGTGAACTCTCACAAGAATGTAGGCAATCTTGAGGCTATCCGGCTGAGCCCCTTTCTTGTGTCTTTTCTTCTTTTTGGGAACATCTAAGAGTTTAACAATCACCCATCCTCTGGGAGTCAGAGTAGGTTTTGAAAACTCTCCCTTTTTCAGATTTTTAGCAATAGCGTAAAGGTATCCGTACCTGCGGTCGTTGGGCTTAATCCAGCCAACAATGCCACTGTCCTTGGTTGCCGGGTCTTCACTGTAATATTTGGCGATATCTTCAAATTTTTCGCCACCTTTTAGCTCATCATAGGCAGTGTAAATCCTGTCTTTGGCATCTGATGAATCCTGGGAGGAGGGTAATTTTCTCAAAATAATGAGCTCAAGGTTCGCCTTTTCAGGCTCGTAAAATTCATCCTTGTGTTTTTCGTAAAAGTTTTTCAGGTCTTCGTCAGTGTACTTAACGAGAGAATCGGGAATGTAATAGATGTTAAAATTTAGAATATTAGCCTTAAAACGCATGTTCTGGCGTTTGTATTCCTCAAAAAGCTCGGTCTCAGATAGAGGGAGTGAAATAAGAATATCCGATTTTACAATGTCTTTTGGAACTTCTGAGCGTATCCTTGCCTCGTATGCCTCAAAGTACCTGAGGTTACGGGGATTTTTCAAAGCCTGGATGTAACGCTGATAGTTGAACTTACCGTCCGGAGTGCGAAACGCAGTATCTCGAAGGATTTCAGGTGGTGGTGTGGTTTCAATTATTTTCAAGACTGTGGGATCAGAGAGAGAAAGATGTCTTTCTTCAATAATTTTCTGCCATCTAATATTCTCAAGAATTTTGTTCCATGCCTCTTTGGCAATCCTGGCTTCTTCCTCATCGGAGAGGGTTACGCCATTTTTCGCCTTTAGACTATCATTGTAAATCTGCTGATAAACCTGATTGTAGTAGCGAAGTGGAATCTTATGCTCCCCCACTTCTGCTACAATGCCCTTTTGCCAAGGCTTGGCGTTTCTTTTACCAACAATATTAGCACCGAGATCAAAAATGATCCATCCAATAAATGCAGCTACAATAAGCCATAAATAAAATTTAGTCGTTTTCCTTAATTTTCTCATTAACATCATGGCGTAATCATCCTCCGTGAATGAAAAATTTGGAGGTTAGTATATGACAAGACCAAAAACCCTGTCAAGGAAAGTAGGGCTCATTTTCACAAATTCCCCCTCCTATCCTCCCCCACGCACTTTGTGCGTGGGGGAGGAACAAGGTGGGGGCAAATTTTTCATTAAAAATCAAAGGTTTTGAAATTTTTCGAATAGACTCAGGAAAGTAGAGATCATTTATTAAAAATAAAAATTGGTCAGCAACAAAAATTTTATAAGTGGGTGGCGGGCAGGGGGTTAACCCCTTGCCCGCCTCTCACTTATCAATCAGTATGGAATAAAATCTGTGTCTTCAGTTATCTTCTTGACCGTTGCCGCTATGAGCTTTGCTGCATTCTCAAGGTCTGTCTTGCTCACCACCTCAACAGGCGTATGCATATACCTATTCGGAATAGAAATCAATCCTGCGGCCACTCCAGCCCGGGTAAGCTGAATAACATTGGCATCGGTACCGGTTCCACGAGGGATACCCTCGATCTGGAATGGGATACCCTCTTCCTCTGCAGTTTTAACAAACAGGTCAAAGAGCTTGTGGTTGATATTCGGCCCACGAGCAATCACCGGCCCTCCACCAATTTTTATATCACCAACTTCACCTTTAACCATCTTCAGCTTTGGGGTGTCCATTGCAAAAGTTACGTCCACAGCGATTCCCACCTTTGGATCAATTCCAAAAGCACTGGTCTTAGCTCCTCTCAGGCCAATCTCTTCCTGAACAGTGGCAACCCCGTAGACAGCAGCCTTGATATCCATTTCAGCAAGAAGTTTTAAGGCCTCTGCAACCACAAAGGCTCCTACTCTGTCGTCAAATCCGCGTCCAACAATCCTGTCACCAAGAAGCTCATCAAATCCAGGCGCATTAACTATCGGGTCTCCTACACTCACATACTCCTCTGCCTCTTCCTTACTCTTTGCACCAATGTCTATGTACATGTCGTTGAAATCAACAACCTTCTTTCTGTCTTCGGGCTTGAAAAGATGTATTGGTTTTTTGCCAATAACTCCAAGTATCTTGCCCTTCTTTCCCTTTATATACACACGCTGACCCTGAGCAATCTGCGGGTCCACTCCACCAATAGGTGCGAAGGATATGAATCCATCTTCATCTATGTATTTTACAAGGTAACCAATCTCATCAATATGGCCTGCAAGCATCACTCGAGGAGCGCCCGCCTTGTTCACAACAGCAATGGTATTACCGTGAAGGTCACGTCTCACTTCATCTGCAAAAGTGGATGTGTAATCTCTCCAAACATTTGCAGCTTCTTCTTCAAACCCTGATGGAGACATTGAGTTTACAAGACTCTTTAAAAATTCGAGGGACTTCTGGTCCATAACTTCTCCTCCTTATAGTTTTGATTTCAACTCTTCAACAAGTGTATCCAGGGCCTCTTTTACCTTTTCCGGCTTTTTACCGCCACCTTCGGCCTTGAGGTCACTTCCTCCTCCGCCGCCCTGGATTATCGGGGATATTTTCTTAATCAATTCGCGCGCGTTAAGCCTGCCCTTTAGGTCCTCTCCTATTCTGATAAAGACATGGGCTCTTCCATTTTTGTCAGTGCCAAACAGCACCACGTAGCCCTTGCCCCTGTGCTTCTCATTTATCCTGTCAGCGATTCTTTTCAAGACATCAGGTTTCAGATTTCTGAATGGAGCACTGTAGACAACCACGCCGTTCATGGAAATTGGCTTAAGCTTCTTGAAAAGTTCACTGGCGAGAATATCGTATAGCTGATTGAGTTCCTTCTCTGCCGCATCCTTTTCCTCAAGAAGTTTATTCACCCGTGTAATCACTTTTTGGGGCTCAGTGTGGAGAGAGGCCGCAAGCTCTTTTATAGTTTCTTCATTTTCTTGAGCGTACTGTACCGCCTTGTGGCCAACGTAAGCCTCGATTCTCCTGATCCCTGAGGCCACCGATTCTTCTTTTACAATTTTGAAGAATCCAATGTCACCAGTGCGCTCGACATGGGTTCCACCACACAATTCCTTTGAGTAGTCTCCCACTGAGACGACACGAACAGTTTCACCATATTTTTCACCAAATAGGGCCATTACACCCTGTTTGATGGCCTCACGATAGGGCATCCATTCCTTTTTAACCTCGATATTCTCGATGATTTTTGAATTAACAATGCGCTCGATCTCTTTGATTTCCTCGTCCTTTACTGCCTGAAAGTGAACAAAATCGAACCTCAGTCTGTCGGGCTCAACGAGAGAGCCCTCCTGGCGAGCGTGCTCACCAAGGATTTCGCGAAGCGCCTTGTGCAATAAATGTGTGGCCGTGTGTGCTCTCTGGGCTGCAAGACGCAGGTCTCTGTCCACTCTCGCACTTACTTCTACAGCCTGCTCGGGAAGCTTTCCGTGTGTGACCCTCCCGATGTGAACAATATCCTTACCGAATTTCTGGGTATCCTCGACCTTAAAGAGGAATGATTCTCCATCAAATTCACCTGAAATGTAACCCTTATCACCTACCTGACCTCCACTTTCTGCATAGAACGGGGTTCTATCGAGGACAAGGTAAACTTTTTTGCCATTCACAGCGTATTTGACAAGCCTCGCTGTGGTCTCGAGGGTTTTGTAACCAACGAACTCCGATTCTTTGTAGTTTTCATCAAGTATTTTCCACTCAGGGAGTTCCATCTTGAAGGTGGATTTTTCACGGGCACGCTCTTTCTGCTTTGCCATTTCACGGTCAAACCCTTCCCAGTCAATCTTTACCCCATAATCATCGGCATACTCCTCAATAAGGTCCAGTGGAAGACCGTAGGTGTCGTAAAATTTGAAAACCTCCTCGCCCGCGATTATCCCGCTATCCCTTGCTGCTTCAAGGGCTTCTCTCAAGCGAGGGAGATTACGAGCAACGTGCTCTATAAACTTTTCCTCTTCCTTTTTGATGATGAGCTCAACTTCCGCTTTCCTCTCTTTTAGCTCCGGATAGGCATCACCCATGATTTCTACAACCACGGGAGCGAGTCGATAAATAATGGGCTTATCCTCAAATCCTATTTTTTGTGCGAATCTGTGGGCACGGCGAAGAATTCGGCGCAAAACATAACCGCGCCCGAAGTTTGATGGGTAAATCCCATCGGTAATGGCAAAAACAAGAGCCCTTGTATGGTCAGCAAGAACCCTGAAGGGTGCTCCTTCCTCACCGAAATCGTATTTGACTCCTGTAATTCTCTCAGCTTCCTGAATTATGGGCATAAAGAGGTCTGTGTGGAAGTTGGAATCCACGCCCTGAAGCACTGCAAGTAGTCTCTCAAGGCCCATTCCTGTGTCAATATTCTTATTTGGCAGAGGCTCAAGTGTTCCATCGGGCTTTCTGTTGTACTGCATAAAAACAAGGTTCCAGAGCTCAAGGAATCTTTCTCCTTCTTCGGATGGGTCTTTCTGGTTGGGATCAAACTCGGGGCCCTGGTCGTAATGAAGCTCAGAGCATGGGCCACAGGGACCGGTGTCACCCATCTCCCAGAAGTTGTCCTTTTTGCCAAGTCTCAGGATTCTCTCCTCAGGGATGCCTATCTCGTCTCTCCAGATTGCGTATGCCTCATCGTCATCGAGGTAAACGGTTGCCCACATGCGATTTTTATCCAGTCCATAAACCTCGGTGAGTAGTTCCCATGCCCATTTTATTGCCTCCCTCTTAAAGTAATCGCCGAACGAGAAGTTCCCGAGCATTTCGAAAAACGTGTGGTGCCTTCGGGTGAATCCTACATTGTCAAGGTCGTTGTGCTTTCCGCCAGCGCGCATACATTTCTGGACACTTGTAGCCCTCCTGAATGGTGGCTCCTCCTCTCCAAGGAAGTATGGTTTAAACTGATTCATCCCTGCATTAGTGAAAAGCAGGGTGGGATCATTCCATGGAAGGAGAGGAGATGAGGGAACGACTACATGTCCTCTCTCCCTGAAAAACTCCAGAAAAGTTTTCCTCACATTATTAGCTGTCCATTTCATAGTGTGAAATATTAAGTTTGCCCATATTTAAAGTCAATAGCAGGGCTTATAAAAGTGTATCGCCGTCATAGGGTGAGAATGCTCAGAAGGAATGGACATAACCCAAAAGGTTAAAAACTAAATGCCTCAATAACAGCCAGTATACTCAAAATTTTATGCCGCACGCTAAGTATCGATCAATCCCCAAATCCTCAGCTAAGGAAAATTTTGGTCTCGATCAGACCAAATCGGCGCTTATCTCCACACCCGCTCCGCTAACTTCACTGGCTCACTGCCGTCTCCTGACTATTTTTATCCACTCATCTCCCTGATCTCTCCTTTCCTTTTGTGTA
>WFZT01000002.1 GCA_015489415.1 Caldifarciminota bacterium
ATGGGGGCGAAACATGGACTCCCAATGTGCGTGTAACGTCTGTCTCAAGTGACCCCGCAGCAGGGAGTAAGTCTGGATTGATCGGTGAGTACATAGGTCTCGATACATGGAACGGGAAGCCGTTTATGGTATGGACAGATACCCGTGAAGGCACTCAGGATGTCTATTTTGGTAAAGATACAGTGACCACGAATGTGGTCGAAAATCCGGTTCGTGGCATGAAAATTGGATTAAAATCGAACGTGGTGAAAAATTCTATTACATTGAACGAGATACCGCAGCACCCACCTGTGCTTTACAGTTTTGATGGCCGAAAGGTCAGGGTGTTCCATGCAAGGAGAATGAATTACCGCGTCACAGATTTACCCCCGGGGGTCTATTTCATCAAAATAGATGACACCTTCACGAGGTTTTTGAAGATTTGAATTCTGATTGAATTGGCATAAAATTTAAAAAACAGGAGGAGATTATGGAAGAGATTTTGAAAGTTATTGAGAAAGTGAAGGAAAGAGCTGAGAAATTCAGGGATACACTTTCTCACAATGAGTTTGCAACCAGATATGCGCTTATTGATCCATTATTAAGAGCACTTGGATGGGATACTGAAGACCCTTCAAAGGTGGTGCCAGAGCTGTCAACTAATCAGGGAACCCCAGATTATGCCCTTTATTGGGAAGGTAAACCTATTGCAATGCTCGAGGCAAAATCACTGGGTACAAATCTCGAAAAGTTTATAGACATTGGTTTTAAATATTGCTGGAAAAATAGAGTGGGTTATTTTGTGATAACCAATGGAGATAGGTGGGCACTGTTTGATATTAGCAAGATGGGAGGAGAAAAGGTTTTTGACGTTTCAATATTGAGTGACCCACCGGGTAGGGTTGCAAGGAGACTGCTTGCTCTATGGTATCCCGCAGTTCCAGAAATTGAGGGAATGCCGGAACCGTTAATAAAAACTAACGAAACCCAATCGGATAAAAGAATCGAGGAAATAAAATCTAAAGAGAAGTTTACGGATTTGTTGAAACAAAATCTAAAATATAAGTCACCGCCTATAAAAATTATTTTACCTAACGGAGAAGTTATAGAGAATCCCCATCATTGGATAAAAATAATCAAGTATTTTGCTGAAAAATTAGACAAAAGATTTTTACCTCTGTTTTATCCTGGAAGTACAAGTAACTACGTAATAAATTTTAAGCCAGTACATCCAGATGGAGGTAAATTCTATAATCCTGAAAAAGTAGGGGATGTGTGGATAGAAAAATCATGGAATAGTAACCAAATAGTGAAAATTAGCGCTCATATTTTCAAACTTCTTGGCTTCAGTCCCGATGACGTGCTGATTGAGTGGTAATTAGTGGGTTGATTCGTATTCTTTGATCTTGTTTACACGTCTTTCGTGGCGGCCACCTTCAAATTCGGTTGTGAGAAAGACCTCGACGAATTTCTTTGCATCCTCAGGGTCAACATATCCCCCCTGAAGACAGATAACGTTGGCGTCATTGTGCCTGCGGGAGAGTTCAGCAAATTCAAGACCTGTGACCAGCGCGGCCCTCACACCCTTAACCTTATTGGCCGCAATGGACATACCAATTCCGGTCATACAAATCAGAATACCTTTATCAGCCTTTCCATTAGCTACCGCCTCACCTACAGGGATGGCAGCGTCAGGATAGTCAAAGGACTCTTCACTGTGGGTGCCAAAGTCAATGACTTCGTACCCCTTTTCTTTGAGAAATTCCTTCAGGACCTCTTTAAGCCTGAATCCTCTATGGTCGGCACCAATTGCTATTTTCATGATATTTTTAAATTGGGGGGCGGGTGTTTCACGTGAAACACCCGCCCCCCACAATTCCATTCATTCAAACAATTTCAAAAACAATGCCTTTTCCGTATGTAACCTATTTTCTGCCTGCTGGAAAACCACAGAATGTTCTGATTCGATAACGTCATCTGTTATCTCTTCTCCACGATGGGCCGGCAGGCAATGCATTACCTTAACATCTGGGGATGCGTAGGAAAGGAGCTCCCGATTAACCTGATAGCCCTGAAAGTCACGGAGTCTTTTCTCCCTCTCGGCTTCCTGGCCCATTGAAGTCCATACGTCCGTGTAGATGAAGTCAGCATTTTTTGCGGCCTCGATGGGGTCGGTTGTAATCTTTATCAGTGCTCCACTTTCCCGTGCAAGCTCAAAGGCCTTCTCCACGACTTTCGTATCGGGTTCGTACCCTGCAGGATGTGCAAGGGTGAAGTTGGTCCCCAACATGGCAGAAAGAAGCATCAGGGAATTGGCGACGTTGTTGCTGTCTCCAATAAAGCTCAGATTCACCTTAAATGTGCCTGCGTTTTCGAAAATAGTCATAAAGTCGGCCAGTGCCTGGCATGGGTGCTCGTAGTCAGAAAGTGCGTTTATCACCGGTATTTTCCCATACTTTCCAAGTTCCTCAAGTGTGGATTGGGCGAATACCCTTGCGACAATTCCATCAACCCATTTATCAAGATTGCGTGCCACATCTTTTACGGGCTCGCGCACTCCAAGCTTTATATCTCCCGGGGCAAGATAAATGGGATATCCACCAAGATGGTAAATGGCAACCTCAAAGGTGGTTCGGGTTCTCAAAGAGGGCTTTTCGAATATGAGGGCAAAGGTCTTACCCTCTAACTCCCTGCCCCTGTAAGATTCTTTTTTAAGTTCAATGGCCCTCATTATGAGGGCCATTGTCTCATCTTTCGTTAAATCTGTTACCGAAAGGTAGTCCCTTTTCATTTTCCGCCCTTCCTCAGCTCCTGCTCCTTTTTAAACATCTCGATGGCCTTTTGTTTGTAGATCTTCCTCTGACCGGGGTCTTTGTCTATTTCGCCCAGGATTTTGTATGTATTCCCGAGGAAGAAATAGATGTCGGGATTGTTGGGGTCAAGGGTTTTGGCCTCGTTAAAGGCATCGATGGCCTTTTTGAGGTACTCTTCGTTAATATTGTTTGTATCCTTTACTGCCTCCTCAAAGTATGCCTCTCCAAGGCTGATCCAGGCGGTTTTATCGTTAGGCTTGTAGGATATGTATTTGTTGAACGCATAAATAGCCTGCTTATATTTCTTGAGATTGAGGGCAGCTACACCGGCATTGAGCCAGGCGTTAGCGTTTGTAGTGTCTAATTTTGCTGCTTTTAGGAAGTTTTCAAAGGCCTTTTCGTAATTATTTTCTTTGAAGTAAATAACACCGAGCTCAAAGTAAGCTTTTGCGTAGGTGGTATCAAGTGAAACGAGTTTCTCGAGGTGTTTTTTGGCTTCCTCTGTGTTGCCTGAGACCTCTTCCATCAGGCCAAGGTAATAGAGGGCCTGCTTATTGTTGGGGTCAAGCTCAAGAACTTTCTTGAGGGCCTCTCTTGCCTTGTCACTCTTTCCGGCTTTCTGATAGATGCTGGAAAGTGATAGATAGGCCTTGGGGTCCTTTGGATTAATTTTTATAGCATAGTGCAGGTACTCGATGGCCTTATCGTAATTTCCTTCTTTGTAAGCTTTGATTCCTGCGTTGAAGAATGTGAGGTACTCTGTCTGGCCGAATTTTGACACATACTTTTTCTGCGTGTCGAGTTTGAAGACCTTTTCAAAGTTTTCGGCGGCCTTAGTATAATCTCTAACTCCAATATAGGCTCTACCGAGCCAGAGATAGGCCTCTGGATTCTGGGGTTCATCTTTAACCCAGAGTTGACCTTCTTTTACGGCCTTTTTGTAGTTGTTTTGCTGTATATAAATCTTTACGCTTGATTTATGTGGGGATGTAGCGCATGAGGCTAAAAATATTATGGCTACCACCGGCAGAAGATACTTTTTCATGTCTGATATTCCTCCTTTCAAGTTTGGGATTTGTGATGATTATAATCTCGGAAAAGTGATAGAACAACGTGTATTTGGAGTGAGGTGAGGGATGGGGTTTTGTATAAACCCGGGAATATACAGTTTTTGGGAGTGGGGGGTGGGGCGCGCGAAGCGCGCCCCACCATCACTCCTCTACCCTTTTATCAAAAAGTTCCTCATCATTCCCATGTCTTCATGCTCAAGATTGTGGCAGTGGTACAGGTAGAGACCGGTGTAATCCTTAAAGCTCATTATCACCTTCGCCTCCATCCCTGGCATTAGAAGAACGGTATCCTTCCATCCATTGTCCACGAATCCATCTTTGATGGAGTCCCATCCAATATCAGAAGGTGTTCTCTCTACTATCTGAAACTGGACATCGTGCACGTGAACGGGATGAGGCATTTGCATACCCGTTCTTGAATTGACAAATTTCCACATTTCGGTGGTGTTTAGCTTGACAACCTCATCTGGTGTCACCTTTGTCATCTGGAAAGTACGACCGTTGATGGTGGGTTGCATGTGCATCATGGCAAAAACAAATGTACGAGGATTACGATAATTTATGGCATCTTCCGGTTTGTAAAATTTTATAGTCGATAAGCTTCGGGGCAGGGTATATTTCGACTCATCTTTATGGGTGATTTTTATTCTCATTATCTCGAACTCAGTTTCGCCCGAAAATGAGCCAACCATACCTCCACCCATTGCACCGCCCATCATGCCACCCCGTCCACCACCCATGCCACCTCGATTACCCATCATGCCACCCCATCTGCCTCCCATCATGCCTCCACCCATCATGCCACCTCTTCCGCCCATCATTCCCATGCCTGCACCTTCGAATTGAAGGCTTTTTAAGACCAATTCGTCGCCGACCTTCCTGCCGGAAAGATCGAGCCAGAGTTCAACTCTTTCTGCCGGCCCAAGCATCAGGTAGTTTTTGGTAACGGGTTTCTCCAATAAGCCTCCGTCTGTAGCGATCACGGTGAGCGGTGTCCCATCTGACCAGGCAAGCTTATAAATTCGGGAGTTTGAGCCGTTAAGGAGTCGAAGCCTGTAGATAGCCGTTCCCAGTTCGAGGGTATAGTTTGGCCTGCCATTGACCATTATCTGGTCTCCAAGAAATCCCCACATTTTCTGCATCCTGTTTGTCAGGTAAACAAGCTGGTTTTTGGAATCAAAACTTCTGTCCTGTATCACAATGGGTATGTCGTATTTCCCTGATGGTAGATTTAGGTTCTTTTCTTCTTCGTCGCTGATGATGAATAGGCCTGCAAGTCCATAGTAAACCTGAGGACCTGTTTTTCCATGAGGATGCGGGTGAAACCAGTATGTGCCGGCCCTGTTATTGATCTCGAATTCATAGACGTATTTTTCACCCTTATTTATGACAAAACGTGGGTGACCGTCGTCCTTTTCGGGAACGTGAAGACCGTGCCAGTGAACTATGGTTTTATCAGGAA
>WFZT01000003.1 GCA_015489415.1 Caldifarciminota bacterium
GTTAGCTTGATCAGGATAGCTATAATCAGGAAAAATGGGGCGAGGATCAACAAAATACTGAATGAAAATATCTTGTCAAAGATTTTCTTCCATGTGGGTATGGCAACAGGTTTCGAATTTCGTGAGATATTCATTAACTCAAAATGTTTCCTATAAAATTCACCTCCGAATGGGCCTTAATTATAACCTATGAGTCAGCGGTGGTGAACACATTTACAAATCTATTCAGAAATACCCCCTACCCATCCTCCCCCACGCACTTCGTGCGTGGGGGAGGATACAGGTGGGGGATTCACCTTAAAATTTAATGACTCATGAAACTTTTTCGAACAAGCCACACTTTTCTGCTATCAGATCAAAGCGTTTATAATATCCCAGAACTTGGGCAAGGAAAATGCCCACCAATTCTTATAGCGGGATATTACCGTGCTTTTTGGGTGGAATGGATTGTCTCTTGGTTTCAAGAATCCTTAAAGATTTAACAAGCCATGGTCTGGTATCCGCAGGATCAATAATGTCATCAATGTACCCCAGTGATGCGGCGTAGTACGGATTTGCAAATTTGTCTTTGTATTCCTGGATGAGCTTCTGCCTCAACGCTTCCGGGTCCTCCGCCTCTTTCAGTTCACGCCTATAAATGATTTCAACTGCGCCTTCTGGTCCCATAACAGCGATTTCCGCCGTCGGCCAGGCAAGGTTGATATCTGCCCTGACCTGTTTTGAGCCTAAAACACAGTAGGCGCCACCGTAGGATTTCCTCGTAATTATCGTGATTTTGGGTACCGTGGCCTCAGAATACGCATATAAAAGCTTGGCACCATGTTTGATGATTCCCCCGTGCTCCTGCGAAACACCGGGGAGAAATCCCGGAACGTCCTCAAAGGTTATTATCGGAATATTAAATGCGTCGCAAAATCTAACAAATCTTGCAGCCTTTACAGAAGCATTTATATCAAGGGCACCTGCAAGAAACATGGGCTGCTGGGCAACAATACCAACAGGTCTTCCATCAATTCTCGCAAAACCGATAATTATATTTGGGGCAAAGTGCTCGTGAACCTCAAAAAACTCTCCATTGTCAACAACTCTGTAAATCACTTCTTTCATATCGTAGGGCTGGTTCGAGTCGTCAGGCACGATTTTCCTGAGTTCCGGGTCTCTTCTCTCCGGGTCATCGTTTGGGGTCACTCTTGGTGGGTCTTCCATGTTGTTCTGGGGGATAAATTCCAGCAATTTACGGATATTCATCAAAACTTCTTCTTCAGTGTCATACACAAAATGAGCCACGCCCGATTTCTCCGCATGAACATCTGCTCCTCCCAATTCATCGTGGGTAACATCTTCGTGAGTAGTCTTTTTGACAACATCCGGCCCTGTGATATACATATAACTGGTGCCCCTTGCCATGAAAATGAAATCAGTCAACGCTGGAGAGTAAACAGCTCCCCCCGCGGAGGGACCAAGAATCGCAGATATCTGTGGAATCACTCCCGATGCGAGTGTATTCCTTAAGAATATCTCAGCATATCCAGCAAGACTACCCACTCCTTCCTGTATTCGAGCTCCACCGGAATCGTTCAGCCCTATGAGAGGAGCTCCCACTCTCATAGCCATATCCATGATTTTCTTGATCTTCTCGGCGTGGGCAAGTGAAAGAGTTCCCCCAAACACTGTGAAATCCTGAGAAAATACAAAAACAAGCCTGCCATTAATTGTTCCAAATCCTGTGACAACGCCGTCCCCCAAAATCTTTCTCTTCTCAAGACCAAAATCATATATTCTATGGGTTACAAATTGGTCAATCTCCTGGAAAGACCCTTCATCCAGCAAAATATCAAGCCTTTCCCTTGCGGTGAGTTTCCCCTTTTCGTGTTGTCTCTTGACCCTTTCTTCTCCACCTCCCAACCTGGCAAGCTCTCTCAACCTTGCAAGTTCTTTAAGCTTTTCTTCAATACCCATAATTATCCTCCACCAAATTGCTGTCTATCTCTTTTTGCCATCTCTTCAAAAATTGCCCAGGACTTATCAGAGGAATCCAGGATTCCTTCAAGCCTGAGTCTGAGACTCTCTTTATTGGTTGCATACTCGAGGGCAACCTCTTTGGTAATCAAACCACGCTTATAAAGATAAAACAGGGACTGATCAAAGGTTTGCATTCCGTAGGGTATGTAACCCTCGGCAATCGCATCGTAAATTTCCGAGAGTCTGTCTGGATTTTTTATCATCTCTTTTATTCTTTCAGTTACAACCATAATTTCAACAGCCGGGACACGACCTGTTCCATCTGCCTTTGGAACAAGTCTCTGTGATATAACAGCTTTTAAAACTGACGCAAGCTGTGTCATTGCCATATCTTTGTAGTTGGGCGGGAAAATAGATACGATTCTATTGATCGTTTCTTTCGCGTCAAGGGTATGAAGTGTAGATAAAACAAGATGGCCCGTCTCGGCAGCATTCAGAGCAGTTGAAACTGTTTCAAGGTCTCTCATTTCTCCCACCATGATAACATTTGGGTCCTGCCTCAAGGCTTCTTTTAGCCCCGCATAAAATGAAATCGTATCAAGTCCAACCTCCCTTTGCGAGATTATGCTATTAAACTCTTTAAGCTCGTACTCGATTGGGTCTTCAATCGTAATGATATTGACGGTTTTCAGCTTATTAATGTGATTTATCATCGCTGCAAGTGTTGTGGACTTACCGGTTCCAGCAACACCTGTAACAAGGATAAGCCCCCTCTCTTCCATGGCGATTTTTTCAATAACCTGTGGTAGATTAAGCTCTCTGATGCTTTTTATCTCTGTAGAAATAACTCTTATCGCAATCGCGTACTTCCCTTTTTGTCTGTAAATATTCACCCTGTAACGG
This sequence comes from Caldifarciminota bacterium, assembly GCA_015489415.1. Classification (GTDB taxonomy): domain Bacteria; phylum Hydrothermota; class Hydrothermia; order B15-G9; family WFZT01; genus WFZT01. Next base: position 2,866 of record WFZT01000003.1, read on the forward strand.
CCGTAGGAGTCGGAGAAGCCCGTATCTATCGCGAATTTTTCCTCAAGGACTTTCATCTGTTCAGGACGCAAAATTGTATCGATGATATTCTCAATGGCAGAGTCGGTGAGGGGCATTATATCTCTTAGTACATGCAGGTTTCCGTAAATTCTAAGTATTGGTGGTTTGCCGGGCTTTAAATGGATATCAGAGGCATTCTTCTCCCGCGCGAATTTTAATAATCTCAAAAAGTTCACGAGTGAAATTTTATGTTATCGAAAAAATATAGTCAACAGGCTGGGGAGTCTGTTCGAATAATATGAATTAGAGAATTAAGTGTTAAAATATACCGAAAGTTTCACTTAAAAAATTTCCTCCCCCCGCATAAATTTATTTGCGGGGGGAGGATGAAAGGAGAGGGGGCACATTAAGAATTTTTTTATCAGAAATCCATCTTTGCTTTGCAGGGATGGGTAGTGGTGCTGATATTTCAAAATTTCTAGCGGGAAACCCCCTCCCATCGCCCACCCCCACCTGCTGCGCAAGTGGGGGTGGGCAATCGTTCCGTATATCTTCCACGGGTAAAACGATGTAAAAAAATACCAACATGCACCTGTTACGCAAACATCAATTCTGTGGGTTGGAATCTTTGAACAGGATTACAGGCTGGTTAGAACTTTTCTCCGTACTTCAGCTTGTCTTCCAGTCGCATGAAACCTCGTATGGCATGGCTCAAAACATACCTGAAGGGCTCAGGAGGGAATGGTATCACCTTCCTCCCTATAAAGAACATACGTGTTCTCTCTGTGTCCATATCAAGCAGGAGCTCCGCAAGGAGACGTCCTGTATTGAAAGTTGCTGAAACCCCATGCCCAATGTAACCGAGCGCAAAGACAGCACTCCTGTCCTTTCCCAAAAATCCAACTGCCGGAGCCATGTCCAGCGTGATTGAGACAGGCCCACCCCATTGATGGGTAAATTTTATACCCTCAAGCTGAGGAAAGACCCAGAGCAGGTATTTCTTCAGTTCTTCAAAATTCTTCTCGTCGAGGTCTCGCTCCATATCACGTCCATAAGTAACCCCAACGTCCCTGCCACCGAGCACAATTCTATTATCCTTCGTCAATCTATAATAGTGGATGAAGTCACGAGAATCCTCGATTCCTGCCCGATTTTTCCATCCTATACTCTCCATCTGCTCATCAGTTAGGGGCTCGGTCATAACAATCCTTGTAAATGCTGGTGTTTGGTATTTGTAAATTTCCGGGAAAAGGATGGAATAGGCGTTTGTTGCAAAAACTACTCTTTTTGCCAGCAAGCGTCCTTCAGGTGTCTTTAAAACAAACTTGTATCCATCGGCAGGGTTCTTTCGTTTCTCAAACTCAATGACCGGTGAATATTCATAAATCTTTACACCTGCCTCTTCAGCTTTTTCTTTCAGTGCACGGGCCCATTTTGCCGGATGTAAAATACCACACTGTGGCTCAAACCAACCGAGCAAATATTTATCCGTATTAAATTCAGACCGGAGCTTTTCCTTATCCCATACTTCAACTCCTTTATAGTCCATTTCTCTTGCTACCTCAATCTCATGCTCAAGCCTCTTGACCTGCGCCTCGTTTGTTGCAACAAGTAGATACCCCGTTCCCTCATAGTCGCAATCAATGTTATTCTCTCTGATAAAACTCGCAAGGTAGTTGACAGCCTCTTCCATGAATCTCCGCGCCTGCCTGCCCTTTTCAACTCCAAATCTAAATTTTGTAATGGAGGGAGTGAGCCCAAAGAGTGTCATATTGAACCCACCGTTTCGGCCACTGGCCCCGTACCCGCATATTTCTGCCTCAAGAAGAGTCACATCTATTCCTTTATCATAACTTTTCAAATGAAACCCCGTGGACATGCCCGTGTATCCACCACCGATTATAGCGATATCGGTTTTATCTTCACCTTTTAGTGAAGGATTGGGCTGAATCTCCCCAAGCGACTCAAGCCAGTAACTTCTTTTCCTATAATCACCTTTAATCATGACAAACCTCCTTACTTCATTATCACCCAAACTTCAGGTGTTGTAAAGACTTAAAGGGAGTTGTTTAAAAATAGGTGGGGCGGCGGCCCGAAGAGCCGCCGCCCCTAATCTTCTAAAATCCACAAACGTCACCCCCTAACCCACTGGAGGTCTGTCTGGAGTTTAGTAACGCCCTTTCCTCTCCAGTGTCTTGTAGATAATGTACTTCTGAATTTCGTTCGTCCCCTCAAAAATTCTGTTGATCCTCGAATCCCTGTACATCCTCTCGATGGGGAAGTCCTTGATGTACCCGTATCCACCATGAATCTGCAAGGCCTTATCAATTACCCTGTCAGAGACCTCGGATGCAAAATTCTTCACAATGGATGCCTCGCGGATAATATCCATCCCCTGATCCGCCATCCATGCCACACGGTAGGTCATGGACTCAATGGCAAAGGTGTCAATTACCATCTCCGCAAGGTAGTTCTGGATGGTCTGGAAATTGGCAATAGGCTGTCCAAACTGCTGTCTCTCTTTTGCATACTTGTATGCAATATCCACGGCCTCTTTTGCCGCCCCAAGACAGCCACATGCCAGGGTTAGCCTTCCGTAGTCAAGTGTATTCAGTGCATTCTTGAATCCAATTCCCACCTGACCAAGCACATTCTCTTCGGGCACCCTCAGGTCCTCAAAAATCAGCTCTGCCGTCGTAGATGCGCGAATTCCCATCTTATCCTCAAGTTTCCCGACGCTAAATCCTTTCCAGTCAGTCTCCACTATGAAAGCAGTAATTCCACCCTTGGGCCCCAATGTCTTGTCCGTCACAGCATAAACAATCACAATATCAGCAATGGCACCGTTGGTAATAAATATCTTCCTCCCATTGATCACCCATTCGTTTCCGTCCTTCACCGCTGAGGTTCTGATGGAGCCCGCATCAGAGCCAGCATTGGGCTCGGTCAGAGCGTAGGCTCCAA
>WFZT01000004.1 GCA_015489415.1 Caldifarciminota bacterium
CAAAGTAAAGTATCAACGATAAAAACGTAAGAAATATCCTCCCCTCCACCACTGCCCTTGAACTCACCCTTAACCTCTTTGATGAAAGTTCGTTCTTTATCACATCAAACATCTTCTCTATAACATCCCTCCTTCGATAAAATTCAAGCACTTCCTCCCTACCAAGTTCATCCCTGTCTGTAATAAGTATTGTTTTCCCCATCCTGTTTATCAGTCGAGAAATTACCTTTACCCTTCGCTCAAGTCGAAAATGAGGAGCTTCCCCTCTCATCTCAAATATCCTGCTCCCTCCCCTGAAATTCTGCTCAATATATTCTTTCACTCCGTCCCTGTCTTTAAACTCCCCCTCCGCCACATTCCTCTCAAGATCAACTATTCGCCTCATAAATGACTCCAATTCCTCCGCCTTTCGCCTCTCATCATGATATATGTGGGCATATACCCTCACCCCTGAAATCTCAACCTCCCTCCTCACATGAAACATCGCCCCCTTCCTGTAGTAAAATCCGTTAACAGGAGACAGTAACTCCCTCTGATATCTGGACACCAACTGCCTCGCTATCTTAGTGACCCACGATAATGGTATTACAAATCCAATTCCATCCTCCTTTAACTCCCTTATGTTCTTAGCACTGTAAAAACCTCGATCCAGAATAAATAAAAAATCCTTAACCCCAAGACCCTTAAGAAATACCACCAGATTCTTCAAAGTAACCACATCAGCTATGCTCCCCGGGTAAATTCTGTAACTTATCGGTACAAATGATGGATACCCAACTACAACACCAAAGTTTACCTGTGGCAATGACTCCCCATCCCTGTTGTATCCCCACTCAAGATATTCAATTAACTTCGAATAAGATGATAGCGAGGTTATATCAAATATGGTGGTTCTTATTGGCTTGTGCCTCTTTATCCATAGACGAAAAAACTCCTCCATCAACCCATCTCGTTTCCCGATACTCTCCATCAATCTGCTTATACTCTGTGAACTCATCACGGATTCCTCATCCACAAAACTACCCTCAGCCCATGACTTGTACAAATACAAAGCATTACCCTCTAAAACTTGATACATGCTCAAATTGAATAGCTCTTTGTATTCTTCTGGATACACTTCCTTGAGCACATCATATAAGCCTATTCGTTTACCAAGAGAGATTAAGAGATAGATATGACCGAAGTCTCTTGCATTACGAGGGGTGAAACCTTTTCTTGGGGTTATTATTTTACCTGTTACAGGGTCTTTCTTTCCGATATACCTACGTCGTTGTCGGGGTTGTTTTTTGATAGGGTCCCAGTAGCTTTCAACTTCATAGACATAGACATTATTTCCAATTTTTTGTTCTACTTTGTATGACATAGTATTAATAATAACTATGAAAGACACATTTGTCAATCCCATAACAAAAGGCTTTCCTAAACATAGTTATTAAATTGAAGGGACTTTAGGCTTATAAGTCGCCTCACCAAAAATGTGAAATGATTTTCTAACCTTTTGCCACTAATTCCGCAATTTGGGTAAGTATTTTTGAAATTGGAATGGGGAACGCATCCTGAACTTCAGAGGCCCACGCACGGAGTGCGTGGGCCTCATAATGATTTTACTTCTCAAGATAACTTGCCCCTACAATGATCTATCTCACGGCACGACTTCAGCCAATACACAGGCGAATTAATCTACCTTTTTGATCTTACCTTTGCATTCAAGCTTGTCGAGGAGTAGGGAAATTGGGATTTGTAGGCGTGGATGGTAGAGGTCGCAGTTGAGTTCGCAAAGGGGGATTAGGACGAAGCAGCGCTTGGGAAGGTCCTTGTGGGGAATAGTGAGTAGCTTTGAATCAAGCACAATTTTATCATAGAATAGGATATCGATATCGATTACCCTCGGGCCCCATCGGTAAGTCTTTACCCGTCCAAGTTCTTTTTCTATATCCTTTACAACTCCCAACAGCTTCAGAGGCCCAAAAGAAGTTTCTACCAGGGCCACTGAGTTTAAAAAATTCGGCTGGTCTTTCACTCCGTAAGGGATAGATTCGTAAAATGAAGATTTCTTTAAAATAGAGATTCCTCTACGCTCCAAAAGCTCATAGGCGTTTAAGATATTTTTTTTCCTGTCCCCTAAATTTGACCCGAAACCGAGATAGACCAGATTTTTCAATCAGGAAACTGCGGCTGGTTTCTTTAACAATTTTTCAAAGTCTTCTCTATACTTTCTGGCGAAGGTCGCCACTACAGAGGCGGCAGAGTCACCGAGCGGGCAGAAGGTCTTCCCCTTTATGGCCTGTGTAACCTCTAATAGCAAGTTGTAGTCCTCCTCGGTTCCCTCACCACTCTCGATCTTCCTGACCAAATATACAAGCCAGGGTGTGCCCTCACGGCATGGAGTACACTTGCCGCAGGACTCCTCAGCGTAAAATTCAGCCGCACGCCTTGCATAAGTAACAGCACTAAAGGTTTTATCAAGCACAATTACACCACCTGAGCCAAGCATGGAGCCCTTCGAGGCTATCGACTCGTAATCAAGTGGAACATCGAGTTCCTCTGGAGTAAGAACCGGAGCAGAGATTCCACCCGGGATAACTCCAAGAAGTTCATGCCCTTCTTTCATGCCACCACAGACATCAAAAACCAGTTGCTTGAGCGTCATGGAGCCAAGAGGTATTTCATAAACTCCGGGTCTTTTAACTGCGCCGGAGCAGGAGAAGAGTTTTGTCCCAGGGCTCTTCTCCGTCCCAAACTGTCTGTACCATGTGGGACCGTGGAGCACAATAAATGGCACGTTGGAAAGTGTCTCCACGTTGTTTACCACGGTGGGACATGAATAAAGTCCATGAGTTGCAGGGAAAGGTGGTCTTTTCCTCGGATGACCGCGCTTCCCTTCAAGAGATTCAAGTAGTGCCGTTTCTTCACCACAGATGTAGGCTCCGGCACCGATGTAGAGATAAACTTCAAGATCAAAGCCCGAGTCAAGGATATTTTTCCCGATATATCCGGCCTTTCGTGCCTCATCGATGGCAGTAAGAAGCCTTTTCTTTGCAAGTGGATACTCCTTTCTCAAATAAATGTAAGCCTCGTGGGCACCGATGGCATAGGCAGCAAGGATTATTCCCTCTATAAGCATGTGAGGTTCTTCCTCAAGAATCACCCTGTCTTTGAAGGTTCCGGGCTCACCTTCATCGGCGTTGACAACAACGTATTTGGGCTTGTCCGTATCTTTGGGGACGAAGCTCCATTTGACACCGGTAGGGAATCCAGCTCCTCCCCTACCCCTCAAGCCGGAGGATTTTACCATTTCAATGATGTCATCGGGGGAATAGGAAGAGAGTGCTTTTTTAAGAGCTTTGTAACCTCCACCCTTCTCGTAGGTTTTAATTGACCAGGATTCAGGCTTTCCTATGTCTCTTAAAAGGATTCTCTCAAACTCAGCCACTTGTTTCCTCCCGTGGTCTGGGTTTTATATAAAGTCCAATTGGGATCAGCAGTACATACCCAAGGGTTAATGAAATCACAGAAATGACCGTATCTCCGATGTAAAGAAAGATAAAGCCAATCAAGATAAGTAGCAAACCAATGGCCATAAACCAGTAATTTAACTTTCCAAGATAAAGCCCCTTAAAGACAGGCTCTGGTCTTGCCTTTTTCTCTTTACGGCTTCTCTTCCGGGGTCTTGAAGTAGCCATAATCTTCCTCCCTCAATTTCTGAATTTTCCCAAACTTTACAAGGTAAAAAGTTATAAACCCTTCTTTACGACCAAACAAGATATCGCCCGTCAATCCGTGGTAAATCCCGAATGAACTTAACGAGCTAAATGCAGTTTCAGGCGATTCAAGCGCCTTTTTTTGATAAAGAGCCTTTAAAATCTTGCCCGTGTCGTAACCAAGCATATTATAAAGCGAAGGCGGATGCCCGAAAATATCGTTGAACGCCTCTTCAAATCTCCTGAGCGATGACTCTCTTTGAATTTCAATCCTGTAGTCTATGGGCAGAGAGGCAATCAGCACCTTATCAAGTGTGCCAAGCCCCCTGTTTATCGCCCTCTTTGACCACCCATCAAGCCCCATAATTGGGGTAAAATTTGTCGAAGCCCTTATCTGGCCAGCGAGGATGTATGAACCCTCATCACACACAGGGATAAAGATGGCCTCTACGTTTAGTCCATTTAAATAATCCACGATATCGCTAAAGTCTGTACCCGAAGAATCATAAAATATATTTGCTACTATGTTCGCACCAAACATGGTGGCAAATTTATTGGCCTCTTCTTTCAGTGAATACCCAAAGCTTGTACGAGGGAAAACAAAGGCAAAGTTGTAATATCCAAGAACATTGATGGTAAACCTGATCTCTTCTTTCATCTCCAGATAGTATTTCTCAAGGAAGGAAAAATAATAATCGTATTCATCTATCAAAGTGAGATCGCGTGCGAGAGGTGAAATCACCGGTATCCCCTCATCCTCAACTACCCTCAAAAGGGACCTCATATTAAGCGATGAAAGTGGGCCAATGATCAGTGAGGTATTCGAATCGATGATTTTTGAAGCAGATTCGTATACCTTCCCCGGGTTGTTTTTTGTATCCCAGAGATGAATTTCAACGCTGGTCCTCCCAAGTCCCATCTTCATTCCATCAAAAAAATCGTGCCCTATGGGCCCAAGGGTTCCAGACATGGGAAGCATTACGTCAATTCTGTAAACTGAAAGTATCAGGAAAAGTAAAAGGGACTGCATTATCCGTCAACTTCCAGGGAAGGGCCCCTTGTGTCCTTATATTTTCCCAGAATGGTTTCCCTTATTTTCTCGGCAACAGGTGGTGGAACAAGTCCATCAACATCCTTTCCAAGAAAGGCGATTTCCTTGACAAGGCTTGAGGCAAGGTACGCGTACTCTTCTGAAGGAATCAGAAATATGGTCTCAATCTGCGGGTACATTCTTCTATTCATCCAGGCCATTTTAAATTCATATTCGAAGTCGGATACGGCTCTCAAACCTCTGATGATCGCGCGTGCCCCTACCTTCTGAGCAAAATCAACCAGCAAGCCAGTGAATCCCTGCACCTCAACATTGGGAATCCCTACGACAGACTCTCTAACGAGTCTGATTCTTTCATCAAGGTCAAACATGGTTTTTTTGTGCAGAGGGTCAGCGACGGCGACAATTAATTTTGGGAATAAATCCGACGCCCTGCGAATAATGTCGAGGTGCCCCATGGTTATCGGGTCAAAGCTACCCGGGAATATGGCTGTAAAATACGATTTTTGAGTCACCTAATGTCACCTCCTTATCTATTTTTAACCCTCTAATCGCGGGTGTGGGTGTCTTTTTCCTGATCTCCAGGACAAATATACCTTCATTTTCGAGGATGAGGTGAATACCTTCAAGAATTTTATCAAGTCTTGTCAGTGAATACGGTGGGTCTGCAAAGATGAAATCAAACTGCCTTTCCTGGGTCACAAAGTCTTTTATAACCCTTGCCACAGACTTTTTTATGACTACGATTCGCTCGTTGTATCCGAGTTTTTCCGCATTTTGCTTTATGGTTTGAATGGACTTCCATGAGCTATCTACGAAAAAAACCGATTCGGCGCCCCTTGAGAGAGCCTCAAAACCCACAGCACCACTCCCCGCAAATAGTTCAAGCACCTTTTTACCGATGATCCAGGAAGATAGCCTATCAAAAAGCGACCTTTTTAGGAGGGATTGGGTAGGTCTTATCCCGGAGGGAACACGGATTTTCGTCCCCTTTTTCTCTCCACCCTGAATCTCTATTCCTGGTTTCATTTAGCCTGATGGACCACAATTTGTGGGAAGGGAATGGTTATGCCGTTCTTATCAAGCTCGTCCTTTATGCCGTGCACAAGGGCATCCTTTGCCTTTAAGAAATCGGTTCTCCTTGTCCATACCCACACCTTTAGATTTACCGATGAATCTGCAAGCTCTTGTACCATTACCATAGGGTCTGGCTCTGCGAGGAAAAGTGGTGACTCCTTTATAAAGTTGAGAATCACTTCCTTTGCCTTTTGAATATCATCGTCGTAGGAAATACCAACGATTACCTCTATTCGCCTGATCTCGAACTTAGCAAAATTCTTGATGTTTGCCTTTAAAACCGTCTCATTTGGAATCCTGATAAAAATATTGTCAAATGTCCTGAGTTTGGTGGAAAGGAGATCAATTGATAGGACCACACCTGTTGTCCCTCCGATGTCAACGGCATCGCCAATCTGGAAGGGAGCATCTATCAGCAAGAATATTCCGGAAATCAGATTTGATATTGATGTTTGTGCTGCAAAACCGACTGCTACAGAAAAGAGTCCAAGAGCTGCAATCAGAGAGGCTATATTCACTCCCAGTGCGTTCAGTGTCAGGATTATGGCAACTGTATAAATGCTATAGGTGAGAATTTTATCAACAAGCTGATATACGTGCTCGCCCTTAGATTCTTTGAGGCCGCCAATAATCCTGTCTTTTACAAACTTGATGAAAAGGATGGAAACTAACCAGATTAGAACAAGGTACAGGACAACTTTGAAGTCGGTTATTAGCTTTGAGAGATGTATCTTATCCATAGTTGAAAAATCTGGGGCGCAGCTTGCCCATATTTCTCTTAATCAGCCTCATCAATCCTTTGCTTCTAACGTTTACTTCACCTTTTCTGATTTCCTTTGCCCCCCTGACAGGCGGCTCGTCAGTATAGTTGACGATAACTTCATTGTTTTCAATAACAACATCTACCCTCTCCGATATCCACACACCATCGACATCGTAGATGCTCAACTGGTAGGAATCAATTAATATTTTCTCAAGTTTCCTTTCAGCAGCATCTCTATTGATGATATCAAGTGGTACGAAGACCTGTGAATCCGATCGCTCCTCTTTTACTGGCTCGCCAAAAACGGAACTTTCGTAAAAATAATATATCCCACCGTCGTGCAATTCACCGAACCAGGCCGCTTTTACATTCTCAGGTGTTATTTTCTCAATCAAAATCTCACTATCTCCTTTCCTTGCGACAATATCAACCTCTATAGGCAATACGACATAGACCCTTCTCTTACTCTTGCCGGCTATAAACACCGGGACATCGAATTTCAAAAGGACTGAGTTGTCGAGATAAGATGGAGATAGGAAAAACTCATATCCCTCAAGGTCAAAAATCAGGTACTTTGATCGTATTTCTTCCCCATCTTTTTTAACAACAATTTTGTAAACACCCCCTCCTACCTTAAAAATCTCAACTTTGTGCCCATTTATTTCGAGCTCTTTTACCCTCTCCATATTATTTTGGCGTGATGGCAATAAACCTCGGTATTCCGCGTCTCGAAAGCTTCATTATAATGGGCTTTTTCGAATCCTTATAAACATCTTTGGCCTTTGCAAAATCAGAAAGACCGTTGATCTCAATCTTTCCGACCTTAAGGATTACATCACCCACCTGAATCCCTGCATCAGATGCCTTTCCGGATGGGTCTACGTTGATAACAACAACGCCTTTATCGGCTTTGATTCCGAGTTTTTTAGCATCATCTGATTTAACGTCAACTACAGTCATCCCAAGCCAGCTAACTTTACCCTGCTCAACCTCGGTCTCTCCGCCACCACCGAGCTGAGCCAGCATCTGCTCAGGGTACTTGGCGAGTTTCGCATGGAGAGTGCGCTTTTTTCCATCCTCACCGATGACCTTGATTTCAACCTCTGTCCCAGGGGGCGTCTCGGCAACCATGAGCCTGAAACTTTCAACATCCGTTACCTTCTTTCCATTGAACTCAACGATTACATCACCTTCTTTAAGTCCAGCCTTATCTGCAGGTGTATCTTTCTCAACCTTTGCCACGAGAACACCTTCTGGCTTTTTCAAACCATAAGCTTTGGCAAGCTCGGGAGTGAGTGGCTGAGGCAGGATTCCGAGGTAACCCCTCTCAATTTTTCCTGTTTTAATGAGTTGCTCAGCAATGTGCTTTGCAAGATTTATAGGAATGGCAAATCCAATGCCCACAAATCCACCAGATGGGGATGTAATGGCTGCATTGACACCTATGACCTCACCGCGAATATTCACAAGAGGACCACCCGAGTTTCCGGGATTAATTGCAGCGTCCGTCTGTATGAAGTTCTGATAAACTGGCCCCTGCGGTATGTTTAGTCCACTTCTACCTTTAGCGGAAATAACACCAACGGTTACGGTCCTGTCAAATCCAAATGGGTTTCCCACAGCAATTGCCCAGTCACCAACTTTTATTTTGTCGGAATCACCAAGCTTTGCTACAGGAAGGTCCTCTCCGGGTGCCTTAATTTTAACAACGGCAATGTCGGTAAGCGGGTCTCTTCCTACAACCTTCACATCATCACCAGTTATGACTGTTTTATCGGAAAGTTTGACGATGATCTTGTCGGCATTTCTGACCACGTGGTTGTTTGTCATAATGTAGTAGTAATCACCGTCTTTCTTGAAGATGAAACCCGAGCCAAGGCTTCTTTCTTTCTCAGGGATGGGCGGATGGAACTGCTCGAAGAATTTCTTGAAGAATTCATCAAACGGACCTTCACCAAACTGAAATCCCTCGGCCGGATTTTTGATAATTCTCTCAGTGGAGATATTTACCACGGTAGGCATTATCTCCTGCGCCACTTTGACAAAAGGAGATTCGCCGTTTTCATCCACGATTCCAGGCTGTGCCTTTGCCTCCTGAGCAAAGTGGAGTTTACTCGTCAGGGTAACACCTGAGAATATGCCCAGGGCAAAGACGAGTACGATTATGAGTAAATTTCTTATTTTTCTCTGCATTGCTTACACCTCCTTAGTAAAAGTTTCCTATTTGCAGGTGGGTAACCCATTGCCCACCCCTGTTTTGGAGTCCATATCCAAGATCAACACCTATCACTCCCAGCATGGGAACTTCCATTCTAAACCCAAATCCCACTGAAGTTTTCAGCTTAAATGGATCAACATCGTTGATCGTTCTCCAGGCATCGCCTCCTTCAGCGAAAACCAGTGCGTAAATTCTATCGTTAAACCTGTATCTTTCCTCAAATGTGCCAATGAAAAATTCGCGTCCACCTACTACATATCCATTCTCAACAGGCCCCACACTTCTTGCCGGATATCCTCTTAGACCAAACGGCCCCACATCGCCCAGGAAAAACCTCTCATAAAATGGTACGTCCATGGGGTTGTAAATCCCGGTCACAAAGCCGGTGAAAATTCGGAAAACAGAGATAAACTTATCGCTGTGATTGGGCACATACTGGACATATTCAAAAAGATGTTTGTGAATGTTGACCTCACCCTTAAAATCTTTGATCAATCTCAACATCTGAATGCCCAAGTTAAAGACCGGTAAATACCTGAGATAATGTGACCTTATCGGTCCTCCAAAAAGGTCAAAAGTGTAGGAAACTCGATGTCCAGTAGTTCCATTGTAAATTCTATCTCTTGTATCCCACGTCAACTTTGTCGTTAGCTCAGACGTGAAGAGCGGCGATTTTTCATACCAGTGCTTGTATGCAGGAAGTTTTAAGAGTCCTTTTGCGATGTTGTAAACCGAGGTTTTCTCCATCTTGTAGGTGACACTGACTCTCCAGTAGTCATTCCACAGTGGGCGGCCGTAGGTGACACTGGCACCTGAGCGCGCATATGTATAATCAGGATAGATGTCAGAAACACTGTAAATGCTCGTGCCAATCAGGTTGGGTGTCCCTTTATACCAGGGCTCTGTAAAGGAGAATGAAACGTTTCTCCTGCTTCCACCGTATTCAAGCAATACTGAGACATTCTGCCCCTTTCCGAGGAAATTAGGCTCGGTCATGTTGAATGACAGGAAGGCACCCGTAGCCTTGGAGTAATTCGCTCCCATTCCAAGCTTACCCGTCGATTTTTCCTTTACTTTGAAATTTATATCAATGTAGTTGGAATCCGGAGTCGGCGAGAAATCAAGAGTCACATTCTCAAAGTAGTTCAGATAGAACAGGTCTCTCTGGGATTTTATAGCAAGCGCCCGTGAAAAATAGTTCCCCGGGATAAGGTCAATCTCACGTCTTATAACCCTATCATAGGTCTTTGTGTTACCTTCGATATTCACGAGACGCACCTTTACCCGGTTTCCCTCATGGATTCTGAATGTGATATCCAGAATAGAATCCTGGCGAATGTCCTCAATAGGCGTAACATTGATGTAAAGGTAGCCCGAATCACTGTAGAGCTCAGAAATCCCTTCAATGGATTTATTAAGGAGTTTTTGTGAATAAGGTTTTCCGGGCTTGATTTTAATCCTTGAGAGCAAGAGAGAATCAGGATATACTGTGTTGCCCTCAATGGAGTAATTCCCAAAAATAAATTTCTTTCCCTCGGTGATATAAACCGTGATATAAAGCCACTTACCCTCGTAGTCCATCTTTGTGGAATCTATCTTTGCCTCAGGGAATCCATTGTTTCTGTATTTTTCGAGAATTTTAGCAATGTCCTTTTCCCATTTATCTTCTTCGAACTTGCCCGAATGTAACCATGATTTTGGATGGGTTTTGAGTTTTTTCAAAAGAAATTTGTCGGAGAGGTGTTTATTTCCCACAAAGACGATTTTTTTGATGCGATACTTCTTCCCCTCTCTGATGTCAAACTCCACGTCAGCGTGTCCAAGTGAGTCGATTTTATTTATCTTTATGTCCACTTCTGCCCGCATGTAACCTTTCTTAAAATAGAGGTCTTTTATGCGTTTCTTCCATTTGAACATGTTGTAACCCGAAACAGGAGTTCCTCGTCTGAGGTTGAGACTATCTTTTAAGACTCCACTTTTGAGCTTTTTGTTCCCTATGAATGTCCAGGACCAGAGGATAGGATTCTCTTTGATTTGAAAAATCAGCTTAACTCCACCATCTTTGAGAGGTTGGGAATAAACGGCAACATAATCGTAGAATTCAGACTGGACAAGCCTGCGAATGGTTCCTGAAATCACATCTGTACTGACAGTTGTATTAAGGGGAATGGGGATTGAGGATTTGAGGGCTTGCGGTGATGTCCACCGCAAGCCCTCAAATCCTATTTTTTCAACTTTATACCCTGCCTGTCCTAAGAGTAGAAAGATGAGTAGTGTTTTAACCAAGCTGGATTAACCTCCCTCTGCCACCCCCACGACGCTGGATGTCCCGGATTTAAATCCAAGTGTATCCTTCTCGTGATCGTAGTAAACTACTACTGTGTCTCCTTCTTTAATTTTACCCTGGAGGAGCACCTCGGAAAGAGGTTCCTCCACGTACTTCCTGATAACTCTTCTTAAGGGTCTTGCTCCGAATTCCTCATCATAGCCCTTTTCGGCAAGGAAGTCCTTTGCCTCAGGCTCAAGAACGATGGTAAGTTTCTTCTCCTTCAGCCTGTCCTGGAGCTCTCCTATCAGGATATCCACAATCTTCTTGATGTGCTCCTTGTTGAGCTTCCTGAAAATGATGACCTCGTCGATCCTGTTTAAGAATTCCGGTGGAACAATTCGCTTGAGCTCGCTGATAAGGAACTCTTTCATAGAATTGTAATCGGCAACCTCACGGTCTTCCTGCTTAAATCCAAGACCATGCGCCTTCTTAAGGTGTTTGGTACCGATGTTTGATGTAAGAATAATCACGGTGTTCCTGAAATTGATCTTTCTTCCATAGCTATCTGTGAGAATACCCTCTTCAAGTATCTGAAGGAGAATGTGGTAGACATCTGGATGTGCCTTTTCAAATTCGTCAAATAGCACCACAGAGTAAGGTTTTCTGCGGACTTTCTCTGTAAGCTGACCTCCCTGCTCGTATCCTACATAACCCGGAGGTGCTCCGATGAGACGGGAAACGTTGAACCTTTCCATGTACTCGGACATGTTGATTTCAATAAGCGCGTCCTGCGAGCCGAAGAGAAACTCTGCAAGTACCTTCGCAAGCTCTGTTTTACCAACTCCGGTAGGGCCAAGGAAAATGAATGAGCCGATTGGTCTTCTTGGGTCTTTTATACCAGCGCGTGAACGTCTGATGGCCTTAGCAAGGGCTTCAATTGCCTCATCCTGGCCTATTATCTTCTTTTTAAGCTCCTTCTCCATGTTGAGCAATCTGATCTGCTCGGTCTGCGCAAGTCGGGAGAGTGGAATCCCTGTCCAGCGAGAAACAACCTCTGCCACGTGCTCCACAGTAACAGTCTGGTAATCCTCCATACTCTGCAGCATGCGTTTTCTCTCGGCAATCTTCTTTTCCAGCACCTTCTCACGGTCTCTGAGCTTTGCCGCTTTCTCAAATTCCTGATTATCTATGGCATTCTCTTTTAATCTTTTTGCCTCATCAAGCTCGTCTTTTAACCTTTCAAGAACCTCATCTGTTGCTCTCGACGAGAGCTTCACTTTGGCACCTGCCTCATCAAGCACATCAATGGCCTTGTCCGGCAGATACCTGTCTGTTATGTAACGGTCTGCAAGCTTTGCAGCTGCTTCAAGGGCTTCATCTGTGTATTTAACACCGTGGAAAGATTCGTATTTTTCTTTCAATCCTTTGAGAATATCGATTGTCTCGTTAATTGTAGGTGGTTCAACGATTACAGGCTGGAACCTTCTCTCAAGGGCTCCATCCTTTTCGATGTATTTACGGTACTCCTCCAGGGTGGTTGCCCCTATAACCTGAATCTGCCCCCTTGCAAGGGCAGGTTTCAGCATATTTGAGGCATCGATTGCACCCTCAGCTGCTCCCGCACCTATAACCGTGTGAAGCTCGTCAATGAAAAGAATAACATCTGGTGCCTCAGCAGCCTCGTTTACTATCGCCTTGAGTCGCTCTTCAAACTGACCTCTGTATTTTGTGCCGGCAACGACTGCCGCAAGGTCAAGGGCCAGTATTCTCTTATCGAGAAGTGCGTCGGGCACCTTTCCTTCAACTATCCTCTGGGCAAGTCCTTCGACAATTGCCGTCTTTCCGACTCCAGGTTCACCGATCAAAACCGGATTGTTTTTCTTTCTACGTGAGAGAATCTGTATAACCCTTTCGATTTCCTTTTCACGTCCAATTACAGGATCAAGCTTTTTCTCGCGTGCAAGCTGAGTGAGGTCTGTGGAGAAATTCTCAAGTGTTCTTGTGCCTCTTCCGTGTCTTCTGCCTGTGGAGGATTGCTCTCCCTTGCCGAGCAATCTAAGGGTTTCTTCCCTGACAAGCTCAAGGTCAACACCAAGATTAAGGAGCAGCTGGGCAGCGATGCCCTTCCTCTCCCTTAAAATTCCAAGCAAAATATGCTCTGTTCCAATGTAATTGTGCCCAAGTTTCTTTGCCTCTTCAAAGGCAAAATTCATTGCCCTGCGGGCACTTGCGTTAAGGGGAATCTCCCCCATGGTAATTGCCCCTCTGCCAGGGGGCACGGCATCTTCAACCGCTTTTCTCAGTTCGGAGAGGTCAAGACCGAGGTTCGTCAGGACCATCGCGGCGACACCCTCACCGATCCTCGAAAGACCAAGCAGGATATGCTCGGTTCCAATATAGTTGTGCATCAAACGAATAGCCTCTTCCCTTGCGAGATAGAGAACTCTTTTTGCTCTTTCTGTAAATCTGTCGTTTATGAACACAGGTTAATCACCCCCAGTGTTTTCATCCTTTTTTCGCCTCCTTTAAACCCTCGATAAATGCAATTTCTTGCGAGGCTTTAAATGCAAGTGTATGGTCCTTAAATTTATCTTTGAACTCCTTAAACATTTTCAATGCAGTTTCGTAATCTCCTTCAAGCTCCTTGCACTTCGCGGCTTTGTAGAAATAAAGCCCTTTGTAAGTCTTTGTAAGTGCAAGGCGATAGGCTTCCATATATTCTTTGTAAGCGTCTTCAAAAAGCCCTTTATTCTCGTAAACAGCGGCAAGCCCTGCATGTGCCGCCGCCTCGAGGAATTTGTCATCTACCTTTGATTTGAGGAATTTTTCAAAATAGAACTTGGCCGAGTCATTGTTGAAATGATCAAGATAATAGACCCCGAGATAATAATAGGCTTTTTTGCCATAGATAGTGTTTTTATACTTCGTTGCAAGCTGGCGGAATTGATCCAGATAGGAGTTTGTGGTGTCTTTACTCGCAAAAAGTGTAACTGCCCTCAGATAAGTGAGCTCCGCATCAGGATTTTTACGATTATGAGAGCTCTTTGAATAACCAATTACAATCAATACAGCAAGAAGTATTGCACTGACCAGAATCACCTGGTCTTTCTTCTCTACAAGCCAGAAAAAGCTCTTCTGCAGGAAGTCCCTTACCGGATCCCGTCTCAACTCTTCTTTTGTAAGTCTTTTCTTTGCCATTTCTCAATTCCTCCGTTGGAAATTATACCTATGTAAAAATTTTATGTCAAGCAACCCCCAAAACCGGGTTTTCTCACATCGTTGCGAGAAATCGCCGTATTTTTCAGATTACAGATTTGGGCTTAAATATACTCTTTTGAGGCAGGTTTTTCAAACGTTGGGATTAGCTTATTCTCTGGAAAACAGGCTTTACATAAGGTGATTGGGTGAGGAGTTCCGCCCTCAGATGCTTGTCAGAGGCACGTGAAAGGGTTTTCTTGATCCAGTAAACACTTCTGTTCAGATAATCACTGCACTTATCGGCCCGTCCTGTATAAAATCCAATGGCAAATCCATTAAAGTAGAGCAAGACCCTTTCTATAGGCGTGAAGCCATTGGACTCCCGTTCAAGCCTCTTGAAACTGTCAAACGGAATACTGCGCAATCCCGATTCGATCATCAAAAACGTCAGGAAATTCAGAATTCTGTAATAAAAGCCCAGGTAAGAATCTGCTCCCGTTGGAAGCTTGAGCAACCTGTAAGCTTTCTCAGTCTCACCCTGCTTAATCAAATTCAAAGCTCTAATGGCTCCAGAGAAAGATTTATTGATGGGCAGTCCCTCGACTTTTGCACTAAGTCTTCTGAGTTCCTCTTTTCTGTCAAGGAGGAAAAGGTTTAAAGCTTCGATAACATAATGCTTGGCCACCATATTAATCGGCATATTCTTCTCAAACATCCTTCTCGACGTTCTCACATATTCCAGTGATTCTCCAAATTTTCCGAGTCTCAGGAAAACTTCGCTTTTCAAGTACAGCAGCGATGCAACCGTAAAATAATCATCAATGTTTTCCTGCGCTACAGATAGAAAACTGTCTATGGAATCCATGTTAGCATAAATTTTTGCAAGCTCAATTACAAACCAATCTCTGGGCTCCATCTGCTCGCGCCCTTCTTTTAGCAACGGCTCTATATGTCTGGTGAATATATTGGTCACCCTCATTCCTGGATTGGATTCAAAATTGAGATTTACAAATGCCATTAGACCAAGCAATCTGTAAGGCTCCAGATTACGACTTTCTGCTAACCCTTTAACTCTGGAATATACAGATTTTGCCTGTTCAACATCGCCGGTAAATTCAAGGGCCTTACCCTTTAAAAATAAAATCTTCAATAAGACCTCATAGTCACCATTTCTCTTGATAAACCAATAATTTTCGGAAATGGCTTTCAGAACATCCTGGAATCTTCCGCCCTTCAAAAGGCTCTGAATTTCATCGAGAAGAAGATTAGTCCACAGAACTCCAGGCCTTGATATTCGCTTTCTCCAGTTATTAAGAAACTTTCCTGCAAGTTCATAGTCTCCCCTACTGTTAAAACGTCTGAGAAGCTTATCTGACCACTTTTTAAATCTTGAAACGTTCTCAAAATTGGCGAGGAGATTTGTGATCTTATCGATATTGGCCTTTGTAATCTCCCAGTGGTCCAGAATTGTATCAACAATGGACACAGATTGATCTATTTCACCGATATCCATAAAAATTTGTGCAGCCTTAAGAAGAGTTTCACCACCCTCCCCTTCACTGGCATAAATTTCTACTATCTCTTCTGCCAGAAATCTTTGAAATTTGGGGTCTCTTTTCAAAAGCTCCTTCTTAACAATTTCGCCAATCCTCTCCTGCGACAATCTTACCACACCGTTTCTGTATGAAATCAAACCATAAAAGCTCAGATCGCTAAGGGATTCGTAAAAGCTTAACCTATCGCCATCGAGCAGTTTATAAAGATAATCAATCTTAACCTCCTTCAAAATAGCGAGGGCCTTTAAGATATCAAGGGCTTTCGATGTTAAAGCACTAAAAGTGTCTTTGATGTAATCCTGTAACCAGTTTTGAATGCCAGCCTCATACCCACTTTCAAAAATCCACCTTCCGTCCTCATACTTTAGAACTCCAAGCCTGTGAAGATAATTTAAAATATGCTTGATTCTTGTTGGATACCCCCTTGATACCTTTTGAATTCTTTTTGCAACTGTATCCGGAACAGGTCCACCGAGCAGAAGTTCGAGCAGTCTCGAGGTTTCCCGCTCTGTGTAGGGATGTATCTTGAAAATTTTCGTTTCTGTTTTAACATGCTCTATATATGACTTTGCAGACTCTTTAAGTGAAACACTCTGCTTGTCATATGTCTGAATTACAAAAAGCGGGGTACTCTTCTTTAAAGAATCGAAAACACGAGAAAGGAGTTTCAGCGTCCTCGATTCTACATTTTCAATGTTAGAAATGCCGATAAAAAGCGGATGTAGTTTTGAAACTCGTCTTATAAAGTTAGTTGCAGATTCTGCGATTACCTGATCGTTCCTATTTTCAACCATCCTATCAAAATCCTGCTCGTCTACTTCTTGGGAGAGAGACCCCAGGATTTCTTTGAATTTCTTGAACATTTCTTTTATCAAAAAGTTCTGCTCAAATCTTTGACTGAACCCTGTGAACAGGTTAACAACAAGGAACCCATCGGAGGATGCCTTTTCAGCAAGATAGTTGAGTAATTCTCCTTTGCCTGTTCCTGACGGTCCTTCAAGCAAGACATTGATAAACTTACCGCTCTTTGCCTCTTCCATAAGAGACACAAGCTCTTTGAAAATGTGTTCCCTTCCCACAAGGTTGACATTGATGTCATAGATGTCAGTACCCGGAAATCTCTCACTGTAGCATAGAAAACCGGTTCCGGCTTTTTTTGCACAGTACATCCTTGTGTCCGCGATCTCTATTAAGGATTCAAGGTGCTCACTATCCTTTGGAAAGACAGCGATTCCAATACTTGTTTTTCTCATGAATTTCCGGGTGACCCAGTTAGCAGGATTGCTGAGATTACGAATGATCCTTTTTGCAACCTCTGTTGCCTTTCTGAGCGTTGTGTTTGGCAGGACTATAACAAATTCATCCCCCCCATAACGGACGAGAATATCTTTTTTCCTGAGCGATTTTTTGAGGATATTTGTAAATTCAATGAGGGCCTGATCACCAGCAGAATGTCCCCATGTATCGTTAATTTCCTTGAATTTATCAATGTCGAGAAATAGAACAGCTAACCTTTTGCCCTTCTGTTTTAAACTATCAAAAATCGCGGAAACTTTATCCCTCAGGTACCGGCGATTGTAAGTGTTTGTAAGCTCATCTCTGTACAGGAGGGAAGGATCAATCTTCATGTTTCAATTATGGAAAACCGGATTACCTGCGTCAAGTTCCGGCACAAAATGCCCGAAAATATTGCTTATTCTGGCATCCGTCTTGAAAAATGAGGTTAGGGAAAAGTAGATTGCGGTATCAATTTTAAGCTATTCTCTAACTGAGGAATTGATGAAGTGAGCCTTTTCCATAGCCCGCAAATGCGCAACGGAACAGAGGGAATCTTTATCAGGAAGATGGACTATGCAAGAAGTGAGGCTCTGCGATTCCGTGTGGCAGATTTTTTCGATAGAATTGAGCCTATTCGAATAATCTGTGTAAATACATTGATGGATTCACGCAGTAACATTTTTCCTCACCCCAAATAAATTTGCTTGTGGGGTAATGAAAGGATGGGGACACATCAAAAAATCTTTATCAAAAATCTATCTCTCCCTTTGTGGGGATAGGTCATGGTGAGGGTTTGCATCTTGATTTTTAAGGTTTTGGCAGATTCGATGGGATTAGTTTCTTGTTAGTTTGCTAATCTTCCAGGAAAAACACGTGGAGATATAGTAAGGTTTTTAAAAAGGGGGACAAAAAGGTGGGCGGCACGCGAAGCGTGCCGCCCACCTTCCTCATTTACAATTTCTTCCACTCTCCCTTGTAACCCAGCTGCCTTGAAACCTTCTCAGCAACTTCGTTCAAACGCGGGAGATACTTCTCTATCATTTCGTTGATGGTCGTCCTGCTCGTGGATGAGGCAATATTCATTGCAGCAACAACTTCTCCAGTATAATCCTTAATGGGAACAGCAATAGAGATCAGTCCTGGCTCAAGCTCTTCATCATTCACACTGTAGCCACGCTCTTTGATTTTGTTAAGCTCGTCTCTGAATTTCTCATAATCTGTGATCGTTTTGTCAGTTAGCTTCTCAAGGCTACCACCGAGAAGGGCCTTCACTGTCCTGAAAGGTTTATAGGCAAGAATTAGCTTGCCCATTGCCGTTGCATGAGCTGGAAGACGTGTTCCAACTCTGATGTTTGTTCCCATTATTCTACGAGCCGGTACCCTCACCACATAGATAATGTCTTTCCCATCAAGCACTGCAAGATTCACACTCTCATTGAATTCTTCCCTTAACTCCTCCATATAGGGAAGTGCAATGTCTGGATAGTGCAGGGAAGACACATATGTGTGACACAGCTCCAGTATTTTGGGTGAAAGTCTGAAGTATTTCTTGGCTGTTTTTTCCAAAAGCCCAAGGTCTTCAAGGGTGTAAAGGAATCTTCTTGCAGTAGCTCTGTCAAATCCAACAAGATCAGCCACTTCTGTGAGTGTGAGCATAGGTCTGTCAGGCGTAAAAGCCTTCAAAACCTTGAATCCCTTTCCAAGGGATTTCACATAATAATCGGGTCTCCTGGCCATGTTCACCTCCCATAAACGTTTTGTGTTCACATATTATAGTGGATGTTCGAATTTTAAATCAAGTAAGCGCATGTTTAATTAAATGAGTAACTTACGACTAATCTGTGGTAATTGATATCAATTTTAAGATTGGAAAAAGTTTCAAAATTAGAAAACATCCGCTAAATATAGATGTAAACATCATTTTCATAAAATTTGCTATCTGTCTTGACAGAACTTTTGAAAGCAGGTAATTAAATAATCCAAACCGATGAGTTGGAAAATCCTAAAAACACCCATTAAGGAGGTGGGCAAATGAAGATAAGACCACTGGCAGATCGTGTTGTGGTAAAGAGAATAGAGGAGGAAGAGGTTAAAAAGGGAAACATTATTATACCCGATACTGCAAAGGAAAAGCCCCAGAAAGGGGAAGTTGTTGCAGTAGGACCCGGTAGGGTCGACGAAAAGGGCAACAGAGTACCCATGGAAGTGAAGGTCGGAGACAAGGTTATCTTCTCCAAATACGCTGGTAGCGAGGTCAAGATTGACGACGAAGAGTTCCTTGTAATGAGAGAAGATGACATTCTCGCAGTGATAGAAGAATAAAAGGAGGTAGTAAGATGGCAGCAAAGGATATCAGATACAGTGACGAAGCAAGAAGGGCCATTTTAAGCGGTGTTGAGCAGCTTGCAAAGGCTGTTAAAGTAACACTTGGCCCATCAGGAAGAAACGTTGTTTTAGAGAAAAAATTCGGTTCTCCAACAATTACAAAAGATGGTGTAACCGTAGCAAAAGAGATCGAATTGAAAGATCCTTTTGAGAACCTTGGGGCCCAGCTTGTAAAAGAGGTCGCCTCTAAGACATCGGATGTGGCAGGTGACGGTACCACAACCGCCACAATCATTGCTGAGGCCATTTACAGGGAAGGTCTCAAGCAGGTCACCGCTGGTGCCAACCCTATGGAGGTCAAAAGGGGTATTGATAAGGCGGTTGACGCTGTAGTTGAAGAGCTCAAGAAGATCAAGAAGGAAGTTAAAGACAACAAAGAGATCGAGCAGGTTGCAGCTATTTCAGCCAATAACGACTACGAGATCGGATCAAAGATCGCTGAGGCGATGGACAAGGTCGGCAAAGACGGCGTCATCACCGTCGAAGAGGCCAAAGGAATCGAGACCTACGTCGAGGTCGTCGAGGGAATGCAGTTCGACAGAGGTTACATTTCTCCCTACTTTGTGACCAATCCTGAGAAGATGGAGGCTGTCTTAGAGGAACCTTACATCCTCATTCATGACAAGAAGATCAGCTCCATTCGTGATATTCTCCCGGTTCTTGAGAAGGTAGCCCAGCAGGGTAAACCTCTCCTCGTAATTGCCGAGGATGTTGAGGGTGAAGCTCTGGCAACCCTCGTTGTCAACAAGATCAGGGGCACACTCCAGGCCTGCGCAGTCAAAGCACCTGGTTACGGCGAGAGAAGAAAGGCCATGCTCGAGGATATCGCAATCCTCACCGGTGGTAGAGTTATCTCCGAAGAAGCTGGAATGAAGCTTGAGAATGCTCAGCTCTCAGACCTCGGTAGGGCCAAGAGGGTGGTTGTGGATAAAGACAACACCACCATCGTCGAGGGTTATGGTTCCAAGGATGCCATTAAGGCCAGGATTCAGCAGATCAAGGCCCAGATTGAGGAGACAAAGTCTGATTACGATAGAGAGAAACTTCAGGAAAGGCTTGCAAAACTCGCCGGTGGTGTGGCAGTGATTTACGTCGGTGCCGCTACTGAGACCGAGATGAAAGAGAAGAAGGCGAGGATCGAGGATGCTCTTCACGCAACCAAGGCTGCAGTGGAAGAGGGAATCGTTCCTGGTGGTGGTGTTTCACTTCTCAGGGCATCAAGGGCTGTTGAAAAGCTCGACCTCAAAGGCGATCAAAAGGTTGGAGCCGAGATTGTTAAGAACGCACTTGTTGCTCCTCTCAAGCAGATTGCGGAGAACGCAGGGTACGAAGGTTCCCTCGTCGCTGAGAAAGTAAAGAACGCTGAGAAAGACACCATCGGATTCAATGCTCTCACTGGAGAGTATGTAGATATGTTTGAGGCAGGAATCATTGATCCTCTCAAGGTTGAGAGGATTGCTCTTCAGAATGCTGCCTCAATTGCATCGCTCCTGCTCACCACTGAGGCGATTGTGACTGAGATTAAAGAGAAAGAGAAGACCCCGCCAATGCCCGGCGCAGGCGGATACGACGAGTTCTAAGA
>WFZT01000005.1 GCA_015489415.1 Caldifarciminota bacterium
CACCTGTGAACGGGTTAGACCAAGCCCACCGCGAACAAGATAGACGTCAAGGCGGGTTCCTGCCATTTTTTCTGAAACTATTCTTTCAAAAACCTTCTCCATGATGCCTGCCCATTATAATTACCAGCATGGATGTTTTCAAGGTAGAAACTGACGCAAGGGGAATTTTCCTCGAAAGAATAAATAGATTCGTGGGCCTGGTCAATATCACATCACCACGGAAAATCGGTGAGGTAAAGGTTCATATCCACGACTCCGGGAGGCTTGGCGAGCTCCTTTTCCATGGAAATGAAGTACTTTTGAAAAGAGCCGTGGCGAGTGGAAAGAGGAAAACTGAATGGGACCTCATAGCCTCCAAATTCGAAAATCAGTGGGTGCTCACAAACTCCGGACTTCACCGAAAGATTGCCGAATCTATATTCAGTAAGGGGATACCTTTTGGGCCACTTGCCGAGATGAAACCCGAGGTGAAAATCAACGAGAGCAGGCTGGATTTTCTATTGAAAACTCAAAATGGCGAATCAATATGGGTAGAAACCAAGGGATGCACCCTGACCGAAAAGGGTGTGGCACTCTTTCCCGATGCCCCTACATCAAGGGGTCGAAAGCATGTGGAGGAGCTTATTACGCTTGCACAAGAAGGAAAGAGAACGGCTATTGTTTTTCTTGTCATGAGAAAGGATTCTCGCTGCTTCATGCCCAACACGCGAACAGACCCGGATTTTGGCAGGGTATTTTTTGAAGCGGTCCGCGAAGGAGTCGAAATTTATCCACTCTTATTCGAATTCTCACCACCAGTTTTGAAATATATTCGAACAATCCCTGTGTGCAATCAATCAGGCTTGAAGCTTTTTGAACAAATAGTACGGGTAAACGATGGAGACATAGACGAGAATTATGATTGCCGGGATTGCCCAGAACTCCCAGCCAAGCCCCAGGAGTGCCGCGACAATAATCCACAGTCCTATGACGATAAATAGCCAGCCTCCAAGTCTGTGTGTCCTGCGCCAGACCTCATCGGATGCAAGAGTCCAGGGAACTCGAATGCCGACAAAGAAATTTCGCTTTACAGTTGGAAGGTAGTTTCCAAGAAGAATCATCAAAACACCGAGGGCGATGACAAAGATGGCCGAATCCACGGTCTTTGAACCAGTCTTGATAAGCCAGGCAAAAACAATCTGGAAGAAGAGCATAAAGGCAGAGACTATGTTAAGAATTGGTTTGACTGCGCGTCTCGACCTTTTGACGTTTTCGCGATAAGGGTCAATTTTATCCCAATATGCCATCAGCGCACCCATGAGGAGAATTATGATTGTAAAAAGAAATGTTGCAGAAAATTTGTGTCCGTAGCCATCCACCTCTCCCCTGATATTTAGATGGATGGGAACAATCTTTGCAGGTGTAGTAAAGTAAATCCAGATGGAAAGCACAAGTGATAGCCCCAGGATCACCCAGTAGGCTGGGTTTTTAAGGGCTCTGTCTTTCATTTTCTTCACCTCCCTGTAAAAGTTCGAGGACATAGGCAAGGATGTCCTCTAAAACGGTTGTGTTGAGAGAATAAATGATTTTTTGACCTTCGCGTCGTGAAGTAACAAGCTCGGCGTTTTTAAGGATTTCAAGGTGATGGGAAAGCGTGGGTTTTGTAACATTAAAATGCTCAGCGATCTCCCCCGCACTCATATCTTTTTCTTTGAGCAACAGCAATATTTTCCGTCTTGTGGGGTCTGACAAAGCCTTCCACATCTTCTGCATATTAGATATTTTGACAAATATCTAAATAACTGTCAAGGAGGCCATATCATTGCCCCCTCGGTATAACATGACACGGGGGCAAAAAGGATTTCAGGTATGCTTCCTTGAACGCAAAGGATGAGTTTTTGGAGGTAACTATTAAATAGAAAGAGAGGGTAAGTTGAGGATCGATATTAAGGTGAGGGCGGGGCCGAAGGCCCCGCCCTCACCTTCTAAAATTCCTACCTCAATACCATCATCTTCTTCATCGCTTTCCCATGCTCACCTCTCACCACCACAAAGTACATTCCGCTCTCCAATCCCTCTACCCTCACTCGATAATATCCCTTCCTCACCATCCCGTTGAACAATTCCTTCACTCTCCGACCCTCTATATTGTACACATCCACTCTTACCTTCCCATCTTCCGGTATCCCAAGCACTATTTCTCCCCTCCCCCTCATTGGATTCGGACTTATGGACATCACCCTGTACGTCTCCGGAATTAGCATTACCTCCTCTTCGCTCATCGGTCCACTGCCAGGTATTGGCTTTCCAAATACATATATCTCATTTAACACCGCCACTGGCCCACTCTCCTTCTCCACCTCAAGCACCACCGTTGAATCCTCCACATACATCTCCTCCGGCACCTCCAGCTCTATATATGTCTCTTTCCCCTTCTGGATCAGCTCACTCTTTACAGGCTTACCATCTAAGTAAAATTGCTCCGTTATATCATCCTCTTCCTCATGATATATGTACAGTCCAAGTCTGTAATATTCGTTAGGTTTGAGGTCCGTGATTCTATAGCTCAATCTATCTCCCACATCCGCTGATTTTCCTTTCTCATCACTGTACTCTTCAAATCCACTTCTCTCTATCGTCTTCGGTGTAGGTATCGTATCACCAAGTGTTATCACCTGCTCAGGTATCGGCCCCGTCGAATAGACGTTCACTCCAAGCATATTACTTGAACCATCCTTTATCATCAATGCGCTTAAATATACGGATGTTTGATAATATTCACCTCCCACGGTATAAAACGTTAATGCTGTATTGCTTATATCCCCTGTACCCGCAGTCATCAGCTCTGCTGGCTCATCCTCCAGTGCAAGTGACATCTTCTCCAATTTGTTACCATCACTCC
>WFZT01000006.1 GCA_015489415.1 Caldifarciminota bacterium
GTTTTTTTAACCTGGTTACCAAATTTCCGATAAGAATAAAATAAAGGCCATTTAATTTGTTCTTTTTTCAGTTTATCCATGCAAATATGGCATGCACCAACCCCAAGCCCTGGCACTAAACTTGCGTTCAAGTCTAAGAAATTACCCTTAAGAGAAGGAGGATCTTAATGTTTTCAAGGATTCAAAGAACAAAAGGTTTTTCGGGAATAACACTCTTAGTGTGGCTGCTTCTTACAATTTTTTCAGCAGGCGATTGTCTTAGTGCAAACATTCTTTTATCAACAGACGCATCAGTCGATTTTGCCGCACCCATAGGAGGAAAAACAAATACAGGATTCCTGGTTAAACTTAATAAACAAGTACTTCATGCCATGAAACCCGGCATGGAATTTACTGTGATCCTGGCAAATAACCAGGAACTTACCCTGAAAATAGACGAGATAGAAAACCGTCCTAACGGCAAGGTATGGAACTGCAGCGTGCCCCAGGTTTACGGTACAGGCACGGCCCTATTTTTTATCAAGAACAGTGTTATTGCCGGACGCGTATTTCTAAACGGCATTCAATACACCATTACGGCAAAGGGCATTGATGATGTTTACCAGATCGACAACTCCAAGGATATGAAGGAACCTGTTGAGCCCAATGACTTTATCATTCCTCCATCTACTCCCGTTAGTAAATCCTCTCCTGGTGCACCCACGGACTACGCGGCTCCTTCAGGGGATGGGAGCACCACAATAGATCTTTTGATTCTGTACACACATGGAATGGCGTTAAAATACAAGGGTGAGGCCTTGGACACGTATCTTAATATGCTCGTTGAGCTTGCCAATGACGCGTATAAAAAAAGCAAAATAAATCTGAAATTGAATCTGGTAGGAAAGCACGAAGTAAACTACCCTGATGATACCCGCCTTGACACAGCACTTACGGCTTTGAGACTTCACCAGGGTGTCTTTTCAAATGTGCCAGCGCTTAGAAACCAAGTGGGGGCTGATCTGGTTGCCTTGGTGAGGGTTTTCCATCATCACAACGATAAAGCTTGCGGGCTTGCATATCTGCTTCAACAACAAAATTCCTCTTCACAGTCCCTGGCATTTTCAGTGGTACAGACTGGTCATGCATCCGATAATTACTACTGTAACGATTATACATTGACTCACGAACTGGGGCACAACATGGGATGCGCACACGACAAGGGTCATGCAAATTCACATGGAATTTATTCATACTCTTACGGATATGGAGTAAGCGGTACCTTCGGAACAATCATGAGCTATCTGCGTCCCAGAATAGGTTATTTTTCAAATCCCAACATTACATATAAAGGACATCCCATTGGAATACCCAATCAGGCTGAAAATGCACGTACCATCAATAATACCAAGGCATTCATAGCCGCATACAGAAAGCACGTGGCTGGAGGCAGCGGAGGTGGCGGAGGCGGCACAACTACAGCTAAATACTGTAGCGCCCAGGCTGGAAGTCAAAAGTACGAGTGGATTAAAACTGTGGCATTGGGAGGTTTAACAAACTCATCAGGACCAAGCCATTATTCAAACTTCACTTCCAAAACCGCTACTCTAAAAAAAGGCGCGAAAAATTATGTCTCTCTTACTCCTGGTTTCTCTGGTAAGGCATATGACGAATACTGGAGAATATGGATCGACTACAACAAGGATGGAGACTTCAACGACCCTGGGGAACTCGTCTTCTCAGGGCATTCAACTGCCAAAACTGCAGGATATATTAACGTTCCTGCCTCTGCATCCGGTACCACCAGAATGAGAATCATTATGCAGTACAAATCATATCCCGCTGCTCCATGCGGAAATATAAAGTTCGGTGAAGTGGAAGACTATACTGTGAAGTTCGGCTCTGCACTGTAAAACCATGTAAAAGGTTATCTGTATAACCTAATCCAACAATAAAAAGGGGTGAGTAGCTTATGTCTGCTCACCCCTTTCACTTTTATAATATCCATTGATCCTACTCTGGAATTGTGAATGGATAGATAACTCGTTATAAGAAAGATCAGCCCAAGGGGGAGATTTTGATGGAAAAACACGCGCGTGGGATTCAAGAAACACGCTGTTGAGCTATGTATCGAACCGTTCTCATTTCTCCGTGAAGAAAATGTGCTGCATATTGTCGATATCTGAGAGCGGTCATCAGAGATAGCTGAGGCAACCGGAGTCTGAAAGGGCCATTAAGGACAAGGCTCTCACAAAGCTCATAAAGGAGTTGTTCGCTAAACATAAAGGTAAAGCGAGAGCCCCTATTATTACGGCAAATATTAGAAAGTAAGCCTGGTGTTCACATGTTGGTAAGAATCACATAGGCTGTATCATGAAGGGAAACGATCTCTCCTGCAAATATCCAAGGAAATACAAGGCCACAATAGATTGAAAACATTCCTTTCCTGTGGCCAATAATCTCCTGAATCATAATTTTACAGTCCAAGAACCAGGCAAGGGTATTGGTTGGCGATATAACCTATTTGCAGCTTGGGTCTAAGTGGTACTACTTGGTTTACTTATTGATCTTTATTCTCAAATGGTAGTCGGTTGGGACCTTAGTGACTCCCTGGAATCGGTTTCTACGTTAAAGGCTTAAAATAAGGTCACGATACGCAGGAATTCAGACCGTGCCAAAATCCATGGTTATCAAGTGTACCGTTGCAGCAGAACTAAAAAAAGCCAGGCTTAAAAAAACCTGGCTTCAATTAAACCGCTAAAGGCCTGTTTTCTATTTAAATGACACAGTGTAGTCTTCCACCTCGCCATATTTGACTGTTCCGCAGGAAGAGGATGGATAGCTCTTGTACTGCATGGACACGCGCATACGTGCTACACCACTGGCTGAACCAGGAACCTTGAAACTTCCTGATATGGCCCCCGTTCCACGCCCAGAGTACACAAGCTCGCCTGCATCGTTAAAGTCTCCATCGCGGTTGTAGTCTATCCATACTCGCCAGTACTCATTGTATGCCTTGCCCGAAAATCCTGGTGTAAGCCGCAATACCACACTCTGCCCA
>WFZT01000007.1 GCA_015489415.1 Caldifarciminota bacterium
AAACCTCGGCTTTAGGCCCTCGGTGGAGGGATAAACGGGAACAAGCATCCCTGCCATTATCCTGTTACCCTGCGGATGTGCTTCGTCAATTATTTCATATTCGGGGTGGTAGATAACCTTTGTTCCACGATAGACATAAACCTTTCCCGATGCAATGACCTGGTCATTTTTATTAAAAACTTTGTCAATGCCTTTGACATTCCTCCAGACAAGCTCCATCCAGTCGGTCCCATCACTGATGATTACGGTGAAAACTAAATTTCCGCGAACCTTTTTGATCCCCTTTGTGAGAACCTTTCCAGCCACGGTAACCTCGGCTCCACGCTTTACATCGTGGATAGGGGTGATGTTTCTCCTGTCAATGTACCTTCGAGGGGCAAAATAGAGGAGGTCGAGCACAGTGGTTATACCAAGCCTCTTAAAGAGCTGGGCACGTTTGGGGCCAACTCCTTTGAGATAACGTACCTCCATCCTTAAAAACTCAAGGACATCCATCGTTCAAATGATAATGCAATCTTCAAAGAGTAGCCACTCGGCTTTAAAATTCACCCATGAAGATCGATATTGTTGTTGTAGCTGCCGGTAAAGGTACTCGCTTTGCCGGCGATAAAATTTTTTATGAAGTGTTTGGCAGGCCGTTAATATTCTACACACTGGCCAATATCCTTCGGGCCCACAGGTTCAGGAAAAAAATTCTCGTGCTGAATGAATCTGGCATAGAAAGGGCTGAAAAAGAGCTTGTCCCCCATTTCCCCGATTTAGAGATTGTTAAAGGAGGAGTTGAGAGGACCCATTCGGTGCTGAACGGAGTCAAGAGGGCCGAATCTGATTTTGTCCTGATTCACGACGGGGCAAGGCCATTTGTGCCCCAGAAGGTGGTCAAAAACGTCATAAAGGCACTTGTGGGGTGGCCTGCTGTCACACCTGCTGAGCCTGTGAGAGATACGCTTAAAAACTTTGAGGGAGATTTTGTCTTTAAGAGTGTCCCGAGGTCGGAGCTGAAATCTATTCAGACTCCTCAGGGATTTGAAAGAGAACTGATACTTGAAACCCTTGAGATAGCTGCAGAAGAAGGAGTCGTTTACACAGACGAAACCACACTGGTGGAAGAGTTGAAAGGGATTAAAACTAAGTTTGTAGAAGGAAGCCCATTGAATTTCAAGGTAACTTTCAGGGAAGACATGGAACTTGTGGAGAGGATTCTTATGAAGAATTTAAGGGTTGGCTTTGGATTTGATATTCACAGGTTTGAGGAGGGGAGAAAGATGGTCCTTGGTGGCGTCGAGCTGCCACTTCCTTATGGTTTGAAGGGACACTCTGATGGTGATGCTGTGACACACGCGGTTATCGATGCGCTGCTTGGTGCCTCAGGACTTGGTGACATTGGTGAATGGTTTCCCGATACCGATGAAAAGTACAAAGACATCAAAAGCACCGTATTGCTCGAGAAGGTGGCTGAAGAAATGACCAGCAAAGGATTCTATCCGGTCAATCTTGACATCGTGGTTGTAACCGAGAAACCGAAGATCGTTCAATTCAAAGAGGAAATCGTTAAGAACCTTGGTAGAATTTTAAGGATGCCTTCCTCAAAGATATCTTTAAAAGGTAAGACGGCAGAAAAGATGGGATTTATCGGCAGAGAGGAAGGTCTTGCTGTAATGGCAACAGCCCTTGTAATGGAGGTAGCCAATGAGACCAGTTGACATTATTAGAAAGAAAAGGGATGGCGGGAAGCTAACACCCGAAGAGATCAATTTCATGATTGATGGGTATGTTAAGGACGAAATTCCCGATTATCAGATGAGTGCACTTCTTATGGCAATCTATTTCCAGAATATGGACTTTGAGGAGACACAGGTACTGACCGAGGCGATGATCAGGAGTGGAGAGACTGTAAATCTTTCACACATCAGTGGACCGAAAGTTGATAAGCACTCAACAGGTGGAGTGGGTGACAAAATATCTCTGATTCTTGGCCCACTTGTTGCATCTGTGGGAGTGGTGGTCCCGATGATCTCAGGTCGTGCCCTCGGGCATACTGGTGGAACACTGGACAAGCTGGATTCCATACCCGGATACCGCACATCAATTCCGGTTGAGGAGTTTGTTGAAATTCTATCTGAAGTTGGAATTTCAATCATCGGGCAGACCGAGGAACTCGTTCCCGCTGATAGAAAACTCTACGCTCTGAGGGATGTGACGGCCACTGTGGAGAGCATTCCTTTGATCACGTCGAGCATCATGTCAAAAAAGATAGCAGAGGGTATTGATGGACTGGTTCTGGATGTGAAGACCGGCTCAGGCGCATTTATGCGCAAAATTGAGGATGCAAGAAAGCTTGCTAAATCCATGGTTGAAACAGGGAAGCTTATGGGTAAAAAGGTGGTGGCTCTCATTACAAATATGGACCAGCCACTTGGAGAGGCTGTGGGAAATGCAGTGGAAGTGGTTGAATCGGTAAAAGTTTTGAAAAATGAAGGGCCTCGTGATGTTAGGGAGCTTTCCATTGCCCTTGGTGTGGAGATGCTGCTCATCGGGGGAATTGCAAAGTCAAGGGACGAGGCGAGAAAGATACTTGAGGATGCCCTTGAGGACGGCAGGGCCTATGAAAAATGGAGGCAGATGGTCATTGCGCATGGTGGTGATCCAGATGCTGTGGAAAGGGATGATTTCGTAAAGGTGAAGGGAACTTACCTCGTGAAGGCAGGAAAATCCGGCTATCTCGAGAAATTTAATACACTCAAAGTGGGACTTGGTGCTACGGTGCTCGGTGCAGGCAGGTCAAAGAAGGAAGATGAGATTGACCACAATGTAGGAATCATGGTGCTGAAAAAGGTGGGAGATCAGGTGTCAGAGAATGATGTTATCTTTGAAGTGCTCTACAACGATGAATCCAGGCTGCAGGAATGTCTTGGATACCTTGAAAGTTCGTTTTCTATCAGTGACTCTAAACCAAATTTACAAGAACTTATTTTTGAGAGGATAGAATGACACACAAAAAGATTGGATTTTTCGAAGCGTTTTCCATCGGTGTAGGGGGAATGGTAGGTGGTGGTATCTTTGCCGTCCTTGGCCTTACCATTCTTCTCGCCCATGGTGCAGCATTCATAGCTTTTATAGTCGCGGGGCTCATTGCTCTAATCACATCCTACTCTTATGCGAAGTTGTCAGTCAGGTTCCCCAGTGAAGGTGGCACAATAGAGTTTATCACCAAGGCCTTCGGAACGGGACTCTTTTCTGGATGGATAAACGTATTACTGCTCTCCAGCTATATCATCATGATGTCCCTTTATTCTTACGCATTTGGAAGCTATTCCGCTGCACTGTTCTTTGGAAAAGAGGTTCTCCTTGCCAAGCAGCTTTTTATCGTGGGTGTTGTACTGGTGTTTACCCTGATAAATCTTCTCGGTGCTTATGTCACGGGTAAGGCTGAGGACCTTATGGTTTTCGTCAAAATTCTCATTCTGCTTGCATTTGCAGTTGTTGGATTCATCACAATTAAGGTTGACCGGCTCGAGCCACAAAACTGGGCGCCGATGCTTAATATCATAACCGGTGGGCTAATTATTTTCCTTGCCTACGAAGGATTTGAGCTAATTGCAAATACGGCCCAGGATATTGTGAATCCTGTCGAGACCCTGCCAAAGGCATTTTATGCTTCGGTTGGATTCGTTATTGCTCTTTACGTGCTTATTGCCATCGTCGCTGTTGGAAATCTCACCTATGACCAGGTGGTTAAATACAAGGATTATGCCCTTGCCATTGCCGCTGAGCCCTTCTTCGGTAAAGCTGGATTCATCATTATCGGCATTGCTGCGATGCTTTCCACTGCTTCGGCTATCAACGCAACACTTTACGGCAGTGGAAGAATTAGCTATCTGATTACAAAATATGGCCAGTTGCCCCGAACCTTCGGAAAAAGGATTTGGAAAGGTGGATACGAGGGAATTGTAATCCTTGGAGTCATCACGATAATTTTTACACTTTCCACTAACCTTGAGAACATTTCAGTTGCAGGCAGTCTCGGATTTTTGATCGTCTTTGGTCTTGTTAATCTTGCCAACTACAAGCTGAGCAAATTGACCGATTCCAATAAATGGCTTCCAATGCTTGGCTTCCTTCTCTGCCTTGCCTCCGCTCTTGTCCTTGTGGGGTACAATTTGAAGCAAAATCCATCATCCCTGAAAGCCGCGACAATATTTATAGTGATATCCTTCCTATTTGAGGCCGCCTATGAGGCAATAAGTGGAAGAAGGATGAGGTATTACGTTGACTGGAAGCTTGAAGAACGTGAGCATTTTATCAAGAGGGTTGAAAGATTTATCCCGTCAATCATCAAGGGAATAAAGAAAGAGGTGAAGGATGGTGAGATTTACATGCTTCATCACCTTGCAAAGGGTGAAAAAGAGAAAGCATCCACTGTTGACCTTGTAGTTTTTACAGATAAGAAGATGAGCAATGAAGAAAAAGAGAAGACTGTAGCGAAAATAATGAAACACGCCCAGCTTAAGAATTACCATCCAGTGAACATCGAAATCAGGCCCAGAGAAGAAAAAGAAGAGGTCCAGAAAGAGCATAAAGAACTTAAAAAGGTGGCCTGAGGGGGTTTAAGAAATCCACATTGGATGAAGTTCCTTTGATGAAGTCTATTTGACAGGTCCGGAGGGTGGGGATTATGATAAACCCAATGTTTGGGTCTACTTTTTCTTATACCTTCCTTGCATGGCCCTTCTGGTGGCATGGGGGCAAATAGTACCCCCATGCGAATAATTCTACCCAGATAACATACTCA
>WFZT01000008.1 GCA_015489415.1 Caldifarciminota bacterium
AATATTCCTGTAAAGTACTGGGAAGTTACTGAAAAGACGCTCAAGTTCTTACGGGAGAAGTGGGGCACAAGATTTATTTTGATGACCGCTACAAGACCAGCTTTGCTTGAAAATGCTGAGGAACTAACAAAACCCCGGAAAGAATTCTTCTTTAATCAACTTTCAAGGACGGAGCTCAATGTTAAGTCTGAGCCTGTTCCTTACCCGGAGGTGGATGACTGGCTTATCCCAAGAGTTGAATCTGCAAAGAGTTTCATGGTGGTCATGAATACTGTTCGCTCTGCCCAGGAGGTTTACAGCGCACTGAAGGAGAGACTGAGCGATTTCAACCTTTACTTCCTTTCTGCATCTCTCATACCCGTTCACCGTGAAAGACGGATAGAGGAGATTAAGGAAAAACTCGACAAAGACGAGGGAGTGGCGCTCATTGCCACACAGGTGGTTGAAGCAGGTGTAGACCTTGACTTTGACGTTGTGATCCGCGATCTCGCCCCTTTTGACTCAATAATTCAGGCTGCTGGAAGGTGCAACAGAAATAGCTTAAGCAGTTCCGGGGGAAAGGTGTTCCTCGTAAAGCTTGTTACAGAGAATGGTAGCGGGCGGAGACTTGCGAGTTTTATCTATGATGGAGTGCTGATAGAAACGACTGAGGAAATTATCAGGCCTCATTACTCACTCCCTGAGAAGGATTACCTGAAACTGGTAGAGGATTACTTTTTCAAGCTGAGAAAGGAGGGCAGGAAGCCCCAGGACATTGAATTTCTTAAGAAAGTGGAGGCTATGAACTACGATGAGGTGGGGATGTTTAATTTGATAGAGACTTCTTTTGCCCAGGTCCCTGTCTTTGTGGAATTTGATGATAGGGCGGGTGAAATTGTCAGGAAGCTTGAAGGACTTGAGAGGCTTCACCCGGAGAATTATGAGGAGAGGATGAATCGCAGAAAGCTTTTTAAGACCCTTTCTCATGATCTCTGGGGATATGTGGTTAATGTACCTTTGCAGGTGGCCGCTGAGGTAGGTGTTACACAACTCCCTTATGCTTCAGGCTTTTTGTGGCTTCCACGATCGCATCCTAAGTTTAGTGAAATCTATCGAGAGGATACGGGATTTTCGAGAAAAATTGAGCACGCGGCATGGTTTCTATGAAATTTATAAGTCCACACGTTTTCCAGGCATACATGACGTGTCCACGCGAAGCCTGGCTGGAATACCACTCGGTAACATCTGACCAGGATCACGAATACCTTGCCCTTGGCCGTCTGATTCACGAAAGGTCTTATGAAAGGGATCGAAAGGAAATTTTTGTTGACCAGTTGCTTAAAATTGACCTTTTTAGGGGCGAACTCGTCGCCGAGGTAAAGAAATCCTCAAGACACATCGAGGCGGCAAAACTACAGCTCGCCTATTATCTCTATTACCTGAAGCATGAAAAAGGCCTGACCTTTGAAGGAATTTTGCTTTTTCCAAAGGAGCGAAAGACCGAAAAGGTGAAACTCACAGAAGAGCTGGAACACAGGATTGAAGAGATACTGAGACGTATGGCTCCCATGCTCCTCAAGGATGAACCGCCGCCTGCCAGAAGGATTAAATACTGTCGCACGTGCTCTTTCTTCGAATTTTGCTGGTCGGACGAGGGGGAATAAGTGAGGCTCATAGAAACTCATCATAAAAGGTACGGATCAACGCACGAAAAAATAGTTAATGCACTGCCGAAAACAGGAAACCTGAATAGGGTGACATTCGAAAGTAAACCCAAACCGGTTGTCAATATGAGGATCGTGTGTTCAGCGGGCAGCTCTCTGGCAAATATTTTAGCCAAAAAGATGATGGCATTAAGAAGATTTGAAAAAGTTAATAAGTACGAATTTATAAGATATTTCTCTAAGGGCATTCTCCTATGAAAAAGGCGCTTTACATATTTTCGAGTGGTGAGATCAGAAGGAAGCAAAATACGCTCTACTTTGAGCGAAAAGATGGAAAAAGGAAGTATATCCCCATTGAGGCGACGAGTGAGATTTACATTTTTGGGGAAGTTTCACTGAACAAGAAGCTCCTTGAATACCTGACCCAGAAGGAGATAATTGTACATTTCTTCAACCATCACGGTTATTATGTCGGAACCTATTATCCAAGGGAGCACTACAATTCAGGAATGATCATCCTCAAACAGGCTGAGTTTTATCTCGATGAGGCAAAAAGGCTCGACCTCGCTAAAAGATTTGTCAAAGGCTCAGTCCGCAATATCCTGAAAGTTCTCACCTATTACAACAATCGTGGTGTTGACCTGCAGGACATAATATCCGTTATAAACCGGCATTTCGAAACTATTCCTTCAACCGGTTCTGTGAACGAGCTTATGGCCATTGAGGGTAATGCAAGAGAGGTTTATTACAACAGTTTCGATAGAATTCTAAATAATCCCGAGTTTGAATTTGGCTCGAGGACGAGGAGACCGCCGGGGAACAGGCTCAATGCCCTCGTAAGTTTCGGCAATAGCCTTCTTTATGTTCTCGTACTGTCGGAGATTTACAAAACTCACCTTGATCCGAGGATCGGTTACCTGCATTCCACAAACTTCCGTAGATTCACGTTGAATCTTGATGTGGCTGAAGTTTTTAAACCTGTGCTTGTTGATCGCGCGATTTTTTATCTTCTGAATAAACGGATGCTTAAGCCTTCCCATTTCCGTAACGAGCTTGGAGGAATTTATTTGAAAGAGAATGGCCAGAGAATTTTTCTCGAGGAATGGGAAAGGCGACTTTCAACTACTTTGAAGCACAGGGGACTTGGGAGAAACGTGTCATACAGACGTTTTGTGAGACTCGAGCTCTACAAGCTTGAAAAACACTTTTTAGGTGATGGAGAGTATCATCCCTTCGTTGTGAGGTGGTGATGTTTGTAATAATGGTCTATGACATCTCGGAAGAGAGGGTTGCAAAGGTTCTTAGAACGGCAAGAAAGTACCTCAATTGGGTTCAGAACTCAGTGCTTGAAGGAGAGCTGACCCGGGCCCAGCTGGAGAGACTCAAGGCAGAGCTTCACAGGATAATTGATAAAGAGACCGACTCCATCATATTTTACAAATTCAGGACAAAGAGCTATTTTGAGAGGGAGTTGATGGGAATAGAAAAGGCCGGCGGAGAAAATTTCCTGTAGAGAGGCCACTTGTGCGTACGTGGATTTGTACTTCACCCTTTTTGAGCTATGAACAGGTTAGAAAAATAAAGGTGGCTTTTGTGGGATTAAGCATTATAAATTTACCCTTAACTTTTCACATAGGGACATAAAGCCTATGTACAATATCAGATGTTCGGAAATTTTGTGGGTTGGACCACTGAGCCTGTTCGAAAACGTCACCTCGGTCTTCCATTTTCATGGAGTACGTGATGATGAAAAATATGTTATTCAATGATTCAGGTCTTTTCACCCTCCCTTCCCTGGGGAAGGGAGGGCAGGGGTGGAATGGGGAAATTATGGCCGGCAAGATTTTGAGTTCATTTATTTTTTCCCATTCTCCCCTAACCCCTGACCTCACCCACGAATTTTGGGAAAATTATGTATTACTACTTGACATTACTCGTAAAATGTGTAACAATATAGACATGCATGACTATTCATTCTTCTCAAAATATATTCATAAAATCCTCTCTATG
>WFZT01000009.1 GCA_015489415.1 Caldifarciminota bacterium
AATCCATACATATCATCCTGGAAGTCAGAACCGGGGCCACCAATTCTAACGTCTGTGTAATACCCAATAACCATAGAGTCAATATCTTTGTCAGAAAGGTTTGTCACCTCGTATACCCAGACAATAACATCCTGAACCGGCTGAGCAGTCCATTGATAACCTCTTGCGACCACCTTTAATCCAAGGCCATGCATGTTGTTACCGGGATCATAATACGGATTTCCCATATTGTTACCGGGCAAAAATTTTGTACTTGCAGAATCTGTCGCAGCAAAATAACTCTCCTGATCTGCAACGACATTGACTGATACTGAATCATGAATCGGATTACCATTCCTATCCCAAGGGATAAAATCAAATTGCCCAGGCCACCTACCAGAAAGATTCCTTATAGTGTCTCCTAATATACCGACGAACGGGGGCCATGTTTGAGGCCATAGGGTATCCTTATCCGAGAAAGCTACACTCTGCTTATTGGGATTAAAGTAACCTGGTAAGGGCTCAAAGTCTTCATCACCACCATCTTGAATAGGATCATCAAGTATGCTGATCCACACTGAGTCCTGAGTATTAGGGTCGTATGCTTTCACACGGGCGCCAAATAAAGGGCCAATCTCATAAATGTATTCATGTCCAGAACCAGCAGGCCACTCAAGCCTTGGCCACGGATTAACTCTATCAGGACCTCCTATCGAAAGAGTGTTAAAGAACTTTAGTCTAATTCTGTTACCATCATGAATACCCGCTCTACGATCTGCATGCCCCTTAAGATCAGCTCCCTTACCAATTTGTGCTGGAGTAAGCTTCACATCCGGGGGAAGGAACTTCTGGTAAGGTATACCAGCATAGGCCATCCCAAAAACAAATATGGCAAGTAAAAGTTTTTTCATTTTTCTTTACTCCTCCTTTAAAAGTTAACTGAAAGGCCTATTTTCACGAGCCTCGGTGGACTGAAGTAATAAGGTCTTATGTAATAGCCAGGATCAGCGGTGGGTCTTGTCTGGTGAGTGTATGTTGCCCTTCCAGTATCGGTGTACACGAGGATTTCATTCTTGGTGTCAAGCAGGTTGTATACCTTTAGTGAAAGGGTATATCTCAGATTTCTGAATTTCATATATTTAGCAGCACTTAGATCAAAGTTATATGTGGGTGGCTTTCTTCCTGAATTCTCGCCACCTCTAAGTGCTTGACCCGTTGTATCAGTTGGCGTGTAGGGCAGACCACTTCCGTAGGTTCCCGTAAGTGAAATTGTCCACTGATTAGGCTGATTCATCGTGATAGTAAAGTTGATCCTGTGTCTCTCATCCCAATCAAGAGGGACCATGTACTTTGGTGGTTCATAACCGTGTCTAAGATCTGCGAAAAGGTCTCTTGGACCAGAGTTTGAACCCTCGGCTATCTGATAGGTGTAATCAATCTCACCTGAGAACATACCGAGATTCCTGAATTTCAGATAGAAGGAAATACCCCTTATATTCGCATAATCCCTGTTAGAATAGACCATATAGTGGTCACCCGAAACATACGTGGGTACGAGTTTAGTTGACAAAAGGTCTCTTACGTCTTTGTAATAGCCAATGACCTCGAGACCAAAGTTATCACTAAGTGCCTGTTTGAACCCTACTTCGTATGCCACAGTTCTTTGTGGCTTAAGATCTGCATTCCCCATGATGGTCCTGTTAGTAAGAAGTCTACCACCTGATTCAGCCCATTTGAATCCAGAGTTCCTGTATAGGTAATAATAAGGCGGAATCTGGAAGAAATGACCATATGAAAAATGGAAAATTCCTGAAGCTGAGATAGGGAAAGCTATTCCAATTCTGGGTGAAAGCTGCCACTTAGGACTGACCTCTTTATATCCAGGGAACGGTCCTCTTGTGGAATCCCATATCATTGGCGATGGAGCTGAATCATCTACCCATGTTTTCCATTTCGGGTTATACCAGTCAAAGCGGATTCCTGCGTTTACAACCATGTCCTTGAATTCCATCTTGTCCTGAATATAAGCAGAGAACTCAATAGGATGGTGAAGATAATGATCCAGAGCCCCAATAGTATCCCTCACAGGCAATGCAGGTGGAGTGGTATCAGGTTTCTGAACACTCATTGAAAATCTGTATAGGTCATACTTTGTAAACAGGACTCCGGTTTTGATCATGTGGATGTGAGTAATCTGACTTGTAATGTCAAATCTTGCCACATAACTCTTTGTGTATCTCTTAAACCATGAAGTTGAAACTCCACCTCTTCTAAACTGATGGGCTGAAACAAAGTATCCCCAATATGGGAATTTGTATCCCAGACAGTAATATGAATCATAAACAAACTGGCGTAACTGTGACCAGTAATAGCTCAATCTGAATGAATAGAAGGTTTTTGGCGAAAGTATTTGATTGAGAGATAAAATGCTCTGCCAGGCTTCTTTAAGATGATGAGGAGTGGCAAGAGGTTCCCATTTCAGCGAATGGATATAGCTCTTGTAATGCAGATAAGTGTACAAATTTGTAAGAGATACTTTAATAGAACTTGTGGGTCTCGCAGTAAGTTTAAAATTCCAGAGATTCTCAGTTTCCGGGTTCATCGCCACATATGAGCCATCACCATGTCCATGAATTATTGTATCATATCGTGTATCTGTGGGTAGATAGTAATTTATGCCGTACAGCCATCCCGCAGTTTTATAGTATCTGCCGCCGAAGTAGTAGGTCAATTTGTTTTTAAATGGTAGTGGGCCAGAAATGTTCCAGCGAATATCTTTATCATTAGTTAAATCAAACTGGTCAATGTGCTCAAAGATTCTTGTGTGGTTGCTGAGCCTGTCTCCTACATATGCACTTATTGACCCTCTAAACTTGTTTGAACCCTCATCAGTAACAATATTAACCACTCCAGACATCGCGTTACCGTACTCAGCATTAAATGTTCCCGCAACAAGCTCCATTTCCTTAATGATGTTTGTAGGAACATAAACGGCAAGGCCGTTCAAATAAGGGTCCACAATTGGTATTCCATCAATTAGATAGGCAACCTCACCGGAGCGGCCACCTCTAACGTGGATAGCCCCACCAGGGCCGGTGGTAACTCCAGCTTTCATCGAAATAATACCGGTAACTGTTTCTACCGGTATTTTCTGC
Source organism: Caldifarciminota bacterium (assembly GCA_015489415.1). Lineage (GTDB taxonomy): Bacteria > Hydrothermota > Hydrothermia > B15-G9 > WFZT01 > WFZT01. The sequence continues at coordinate 3,135 of WFZT01000009.1, forward strand.
AAATCCTGTTTATCTGTTGTGATAACACTCGCAGTCACGTCTTTCTTCACTATCTCTCGTTTCGCCTTAACAACCACAGGTTTTGCCTTTATAACGGTCTGCTTTAATTTAAAGTTTACATAGGCAGTCTGGTCAGTATGTACCACAACACTTTCCTGAATAACGGGGGTATAACCAATTATTGAGGCTTTAACACTATAAACACCGGGTGGCACATTAATAATGAAATAGTATCCATTAAGGTCAGTAGATGCTCCCATAGTGGTCCCAAGAATCACCACATTAACTCCTGGAAGTGGTTCACCTGTCGAGGCATCCACTACCCTACCGGCGATTTTACCTGTTTCGCCGGCAAATAGTGCCCCTATGAACAAGAGAGATAACAAAAGTTTTCTCATAAAAATTCCTCCTTTTTCATTACAGGGTATCTACCGTCGTATCTACGGTTTCAATGTATATTCTTGCTGTATCCATAGTTATATTTCCATAATCGTAGGTCTGACCGGGTTGCAAATCCACAGAATCAGTTGAAACTGAATGGTAAAAACAGGAGTCAATCACTGTACGAACTACAGTTGTTTCTATCACGGTCCCTCCAACTGTATCAATACTCATATATGTTGTGTCACGAGTCTGAGATGCGATTATTCCTATCTCAACCGTATCGATTTCTCCGCCCACGGTCTCAACCCTTGTAACGAAAAACTTTCCCTTTCTAAGGTCAAGTCTGTAAACACGTGGGAATGCTCTTAACTCAAAGTAACCATTGGAATTTGTGTAGGTTGACATATGAGGTGGGAATGTTGCTACGCGGACACTATCAATGGGATTTCCGGAGGTATCAACAACACGGCCCTTGAAGTAGCCATCCTCCGGGTCTTTTATTGATTCCTTACACCCTGTTACGTACACCAGGGTGGAAAAGATAAATATAGTTAACAGCAACCTTCTCATAAACACCTCCTTTTATTTTCTGGAAAAGATTGGCTGGTCATCTTCTTATGAAGCGGGATGTTTTCAAAGAACCATCGCGGTTCTTAACTGTTAAATGGTAAATCCCGGAAGGTAGATTTTTCAAGTCGAGAGAAACCGTAGAGTTTCCTCTAACCCATTTAGACACAATCTTTCTGCCAGATATATCATACACCTCTACCTTTCTGGCATTGGCAGGTAAACTGACATAAAGAGTCCTTCCGGCAGGATTGGGATAGAGTTTTATCCCACTCGTTAAATGAGAAGAGCCCTCGGCGACATACACATTGAGACCAAAATAGCTCAGCACCCTATACATCACCATTTTCCTCAAATAGTGATTCAAAATAGACTCAAAAGGGAATCCCAGGTAAACCAGCTTCCCCGGAGTGGAACTATTCCCGAAAGTACCTTCATACTGAATGCCAGCTGACCATCCTGTTCCACCGACATAAACCATACTTGAGACCGACCCGCCATAAGGCCCTACTCCGTCGGGATAATCCACATCGTAGTGCCATCTACCATCATCAAACTGCAGGGTATCCAGACCGTTAAAAATGCCATCCGCTGTTCCAACTGCGAAATAGGTGCCGGCGTCGTCACCGAGATAATTGGCCTTGAGATAATTGTGATAAAAGAGATGGTCAGTAGAATCCCCTCTTTCCCAGAGATCGTAACCGATCTCGGAGCCGGATACAAAAAGCTTACCGCCGGCCTCAAGGTAGGCTTCAACTGCTGTCTGCTCCGCAGGAGAGAACGATTGCGTAGAAGTTCCCTCCTCACCAAGAATCCAGTCAACTGCTTGATAGTCTGTCAAATTAACCGAACCATCCTCTACTCTTTCATTGGATGTAGAATTAAATCTGGCCCCAATCTCGTGCATTGCAATTCCATGCTCTCTGATAAAGTCAAATGTGTTATGAGTCCCTCCCACTCGGTCGAATCCATTCACAATCAAAACATTATTGGGTGAAGTGGAAGACACTGCACCGAGTACTTCTGTAAATCCAGATACGCCAAAGGGATTGCCCGCTCTCACCTTATAGAACCTCATCTCTCCAGCGGGAACATTTCTATCCTGAAATGATGGCCCTGTGGTGGTCGTGTAGTAGCTGAAATTCTCACCGTCTGTGCTCATGTAAACATCATAATAAGTCGCTCCGCTGTCAGGATACCATTCAAGCTGAATTTTATTGGGTCCGGTCAATCTAACCATAAAGCCCGATGGCTGTCCCGGGGGAGTCCCATGGGCAAAATGGCGAGCAAGCTCATTCCAGAGTTCACTTCTTGTGCCATCATAGGTAAGGGCCCACATTCCTGTGCCCTGAATGTTGGCATTGTTTACAAGGTCCCATTTCAAGCCGAGACTTGAATCATTATCAAACCAGGTCTGATACCATCCATCACCATTAACATAGTATCTGTACCATGGAGTCTGGGAGTAATCATCCCATAGGAGACCGTAAGACTGGGCTTCTGAGATCGCCTGCTGGTAAAAGACAGCACGGCCACGACCTCGTGTGGCCGAACCCGGGGCATCAGAGTATGTCGGCCATTTATAGCCATAATAAGGCACACCAAGAATGATTTTTTCCGGATGGCCATTGGAATTTGCCACGTAATAGTTTACAGTGCTTGTTACGTTGTAAGTATAACCTGTAAGGGGAGAAACCGGGCCGGCTGTCCCACTGCCACTCCAGAAATAGTCATATCCCATGATAAAGAGACCTTCGGTATTTGCTGCAAGTGTGGCAACGTCAAATCGATCGTTCCAGTTGACAGCGGTAACACAGATTGTAAGCTCTTTACCATGTGCCTGAAGGGTATCATGGAGCATTGTTACAAAGTTATTGAGAGCATTTCTATCTGAGGAGTAGGGAACTTCAAGGTCAAGATTGGCTCCTTCAACCTGTCCGTTCAATACTTCGTTTTTGATGGTATTTATTGCATTCTGCCGTGCTGTTGGATTGGTCAAAATGCTGTGAATGTTGTCGCTGTTAAAAATAATTATAACCAGATGGACATGCACTCCATGCGCATGGGCAGAGTCTATCACTGCTGCCCAGTTGGAGACCCATCCATGCCTGTTTGTAACATTACCATTACCGTCTAACTCAATGCCAAATGCTGCAAGATGACTAATAAGGTCCCAGTGAATTAATGTGTAGCTTGAGAGCTGCCAGTAGGGCAGAAACCCATAGACTGTTTTGTACAGGCTTTTCATACGGGGCTGGAGGGGGATCTTTGGAACCTGGTTGCCAACATCAGGCAACTTGAAATTTTTATACTGTTCATACTGGATTTTGTGAATAGATGGTGGTGGGGTAAATGTAAAACTTAAGGCCAAAAGAGCTGTTGCAATCATTTAACCATCTCCTTTTTGGTTTTCTATCATAATGACAGCCCCACAAATAATCAACGTGGTTCTGCCCTCACCCATCCTCATCCACGCACGAAGTACGTGAGGAGAAGGTCTTCCGCTTGATAATTTTTAAAAATTCAGTTGTAACCCCTCACCTGACCTCTCCCCACAGAGAATTTATGTGGAGAAAGGAAGTTTGTAGTTAATTGCCCTTTTAAAAATTGCGAGGGGGAGAATGAGTTCCTTTCCTTAAGGGGAACTGTGATGAAAAATTCCAGATACTCGTGCAAGAAGGAAAAATTAAGGGGGCGCGCACTTCGTGCGCGCCCCCCTCACCTTAAATTCTTCCTACAAAACTCGATCAGAAATTATTCACCTCACCAGAGAATCCCCCTCACAAAACCTCATAAGGACTTGCTATTCTGCCCAAAATGGCAGAGGCCGCTGCAACCTCTGGAGAGGCCAGATACACCTTACCATACCCCTGCTTTCCGGGGAAGTTCCTGTTGGCCGTGCTCACCATAACCTCTTCATGGCCTGTCATTCCGATGTGTCCCTCGGCACATCCACCGCAGCTCGGATTTGCAATAATGGCACCTGCTTCGTAGAGCTCCTTTAATACCCCCTTGAAAAGCAGGTTACCCCACACCCTCTTAGTTGCAGGCACAATCTCCAATCTAACACCGGGATGAACCTTCTTGCCCTTCAGGATTCGGGCAACAGATTCAATATCCTCTTCCCTTCCATTTGTACATGAGCCCACAAATACTGTCTCCACCTTTACATCCTTAAGGTCATCCACATCAAACACATTAGCCGGGTGTGGTGGAGCTGCAACCTGCGGTTTTATTCCTTCGATATTGATCTCAATTTCTTTAGCATAATTAGCATCTTCATCTGCCACAGGATATTCAAAATCTTTTCCTGCAAATTTACTCAAATCTTCGAAAAATTTCTCTCCAGGGGGCATAAAACCAATAATTCCGGCCATTTCTGTAACCATACTTGCAAGTGTAATGCGTCCAGCAAGCCCCATGTCTTCAAAAACCTCACCGTAAAATTCAATTGCCTTACCAAGAGCCTCTTTCGTCCCGATGTTTCTTAGAATGAACAATGTGAGGTCTTTTGCAGTGACAGGATATTCAATCTTTCCCTTCAAATTGATTTTTATGGTCTCTGGCACTTCAAACCATGTTTTGCCAGTTTTGAAAACGAAAGCAATGTCCACATCTCCCATCCCCTGACCAAATGCACCAAGGGCACCAAGAATGTTGTAATGACTGTCGGTACCCACTGCAGTGCTGTAAGGTCGAACAATACCTTCCTCAAACAACACATGCGAGCCAATACCAGAATCCACGTCGAATACTTTTATCCCATGTTTTCTGGCAAAATCCCTGCAAATCTGCTGATTTTCTGCATACTTTATCGTTTTTGGAGGTGCTACAAGGTCAAAGGTAAAAAAGGTTTTTGAAGGGTCATCAAGGGGTGTGTCGTCGTACTCTCTTTCGTAGTTTTTAACCACGTTAGGCCCACCGAAATCCCGCGCACTTCTTACGTCAATATCAATCCATACAATATCACCAGGCTTGATATTTTTCTCCTCAGAGTGTCTTTCGAAAATTTTCTCAACAACGGTTTTTCCCATGATTTCTACTCCTTCT
>WFZT01000010.1 GCA_015489415.1 Caldifarciminota bacterium
CTTTTTGCTGTTTTATCGTTATTTATTAAAAAAGTATTCAAAATTAGGTTCAAATTAGGCGAAAAGCCGGCATTATGGAAGGCATAGGCACGGCATTATGGCTTATATCCAACAAATTTTTATTTAAAAATGGTATTTTTAGAACAGTCTTCGAAGATGTTTGAATATGGGCACTGTTAAGTGTATAATACACTTAAATTTTAGGAGCGAGGTACTTAACAATGATTATTCCTGAACAGATGGATGAAATCTTTTCGGCTCTGGAGCGTCACATTCGGGAGGAAGGAGGGTCAAAGGTCTCGCTTGTGATCATCGGTGGAACGGCGCTGGCTGTTCTCGGCCGCTTTGTCCGACAGGCCACCAAGGATGTGGATGTGTTAGGGGAAGCCGTCGAGCAACAAGACATTGTGGAAATTCGCAAACTTTCGCAATTTCCGCCATTTCTTGAACGCGCTATCAGAAAGGTCGCGAGAGACTTTAATCTTCCCGAAAACTGGATGAATCTGGGGCCTGCTTCGCAACTGGATCTGGGGCTCCCTAAGGGGTTTCACAAAAGGCTAATTCGCAAAGTCTATGGCTCACATCTTACACTCTATTTTGCAGACCGTGAAGATTTGGTTTGTCTGAAACTTTTTGCTGCTGTGGATAGAGACGATTACCATGTTCAGGATCTCTTTGCGCTTGAACCTACGAAGGAAGAGCTGCTTCGCGCTGCCAGATGGGTTCTGACGCAGGATGTATCTCCGGGGTTTCGTTCACTACTTGAAAACTTTTTGAGGCGTCACGGCTATGGAGACATTCTTGAGAACCTTTAAAGCGCAGTTATCCAAAGCGTTAACATTACTTCTTTGGAAGCAATGGGAGAAATTAGGGATTGCCGTCTGGACCTACGAAAATATTCCCTGGAGGTGGTTAATTGACCTTGAAGCTCTTGTTTTTGCGACGAGTCTTTTGAAGGAGGAGGATCGACGCTTGTTCCATGTGATGCGTGAATGGGTCAGGGTTCACCCGCGTTATCTCCATCCCGCACGGCTCAGAAGGATTTGGAAGCAATACGCATTCCTTGCAAATGAGATAAAAATCCCTGTCCCAGCTCAGATAGAAATTCCGGAGAGGCAACCACTTGGACACGGGCAAAGAGCCCGGAAAATCCTTTCCATACCGGACTGGGATGACCCGACCCTGCTCTGGCTGAAACTCCGTGCCTTCCTTGGTGCTGGCGTGCGTTCGGATACGACGGTTTATTTCCTTTACCACGACATTGGAACCACTTTTTCAATCGCCAGGGAGATGTTTATAGACCAGAAAAGTGTTCACGATGTGCTCAGGATATGGGAATCGGTGGGTTGGATCCGACGGTTCGGACAGCGAAGAGGGTATGCGATTTCGGTCTCGTTCCGAGATCGGTTTCTATCCCTGCTGGGACTCACGGAACTGCCCCCATGGTTCAATGCGGGAAGGGTTTTTATCGGGATGCTTTTGGCGTTGGGTGCGTTGCAGAGATTTGCAGAACATCAAGATGCCTATCTTTTATCTTCTCACCTTCGCGATGTGTTCCCACTGCTTCAGGAAATCTGGGAGCTTATGGGCGTATCCTTCCCTAACCCGGCATCCTATCCGGGGAAAGCATTTGCCCCGATATTCTTGCAATCCTTGCTGGAGACCTGCCAGCAATTGGGACAATTCGGTGGGCCTCAGCAAGCAAAACCGTCAGTGATGGATGCCCCCCACAAGGTTTCTAAAGCAGGAGGTGAGCGCATGAGTTTTACGGAACACGAGATGTATGAGTCAGCTTATCGTGCACTGCGACGGCGTTACCCAGCCAGCAAGGGATGGAAGATTATCCCTCAGTTTGAGGGCAACGGATACCGTCCGGACTTTGTGGTGGAACGCAGAGATTGGCAGGGAACAATTCATCGCGTGATCGCTGAGGTAAAAGCAGCCTGCGAGATAGCCCGGAATCACATTGAGCAACTGAACCTCTACGCACGCAATTTAGCAGGTCCCAATGTCCAGATCGACGCCAAAATCCTTATTGTTCCTTCGGGTGCCATGTCTGTGGTCAAACTTCCAGAGGACCTGGAGATCATATACTTGAGGAGTTTTCTCTGTCCGGAGGAACGGAAATGATCCAGCTTGGTTATGAGCAAGCACAAAAGTTTGAAAGCAATATCTTATTTGCTCAAAGTGCTGCCTTAAGGAGAGATATTATCTATAATTCACGGCTTGAAGAAGGTGTGTCCAATTCCCTTCTGGAGTCTGGCCTGCTCCGTCGAACCATTCCCGACAAACCCCGGAGCAGGTTTCAAAAATATGTGAGGAGGTGATTGCTTTGGATCACAAAAAGTTCTTGACAGAATTTTTACAAGAAATTGATGAAAATGGGAAATTACGCCATAGAGAAGGTAAGAGAATAGAATTTAAGCAGAAATTTCACATAAATATGTTTCCTAAATATTCGAGAACTATGGCTGCCTTTGCTAACGCTGACGGAGGTTATATTATTTTTGGTGTTTCTAATAGACCTCGTAAGCCTCTGGGTTTAAACGAAAAGGCTTTAGACAATTTCCAGAATTTTGATGATGCAAAACTTGCTACTTATTTAAATGAGCACTTTTCGCCAGAATTCCACTGGGAAATGGGAACTGTAAATTGCATGGGAAAGACTTTTGGTTACCTTTTCACAGAGAAGGCGGAAAATCGCCCTGTAATTTGTAAACGGGGGACAAATGACGGGACTCTGAGAGAGGGAGCTATATATTATCGTTACAGAGCACAAACAAGAGAAATTAGGTTTGAGGAACTTCAAGGAATCATCCAAGAAAAAATTTTAAAAGAACAAAAAAGGTGGTTCAGAATTATCGAAAAGATCGCAAAAGTGGGACCGGAAAATGTCGGTATTCTGGATATGAGAGGACATGGATTATCTTTCCTCGGAGACAAGGAAGAAAAAACTATCCTTGTCGATGCAGATACCATCTCCCAGTTAAAAGAACAAGTGGTCATGGTGGAAGAAGGTCATTTTAAAGAAACAGAAGGTGAACCAGCACTTAAACTTGTTGGAGAAGTGCGGCCAGTGGCAATAGATCCAAATAAAACACATCCTTATGATCACAGCAAGATTGCAAATGAAATTTCTGAACAATTGGGTCTTAAACTTAAGCGATATGATGTCCAGGCCTTGGTATGGAAACTGAAACTTTATTCAAACAAAAAATATTATTTGAAAGTTCGCAATCAAACTATACTTTCAGAATATGCGAAATTGAAAATCATCGAGCACCTACAAGCAATTTTGCAAAATAATCCTAATCTCAGCGAATATTTGGCGGATTTAAGGAGGGAATATTTCAGATGGACAAGAACAAAAAAATAAAGAAAAAACTATCCGTCATGCCAATCCCTGAAGATTGGGATGTGGTGAAATTAGGGGAGGTAGTTGAAATTTATGACCATAAACGAATTCCTTTAAGCGAGATGGAGAGGAGTAAAAGAAAGGGCAATTACCCTTATTGTGGAGCAAATGGGGTTATTGACTTCATTGATGACTACATTTTTGATGGTGAGTATGTGTTACTGGCTGAGGATGGTGGAGATTATGTAAGATTTGGCAGATCTGCCTACATAATGTCCGGGAAGTTTTGGGTCAACAATCACGCTCATGTTTTAAAGGCATTAGAAAGTAAGCTGAATAACTGGTTTTTGATGTATTTACTCAATTTTTTAGATCTCAGTCCCTACATTGTTGGATCCACAAGAACTAAATTAAATCAAGACCAAATGAGAAACATAAAACTCCCCATCCCCCCTCTCCCGGAGCAAAAGCGGATTGCCGAGGTGTTGAGGACGATAGATGAGGCGATTGAGAAAGTGGAACAGGAGATTGAACACACGGAACGGCTGAAAAAAGGACTGATGCAGCATCTTTTGACCCGTGGCATCGGCCATACCCGGTTCAAAGACTCCCTCCTCGGCAAAATCCCTGAAAGTTGGGAGGTGGTGAGATTGGGAGATTGTACAACCCCAATAGATCAAATGAATCCTTCCAATAGGGATTGGTTTTGGTATATTGATATTTCGTCAATAGACAACGATGCCCATAAGATCGTCAGTCCACAGATGATTTCAGGAAAATCTGCACCGTCTCGAGCCAGAAAGTTAGTATGTGCTGGAGATGTAATTTTTTCGACAACAAGGCCGTATTTAAAAAACATTGCGATAGTTCCCACGGAGCTTGATGGTCAGATTTGCTCTACAGGATTTTGTGTTTTGCGTGCGAAAAGAGGGAAGGTTTTACCAGAATGGATTTATTACATTGTCGTCACGGATCGTTTTATTAGAAGAATTGAATCGAAGATGCGCGGCGCGACATATCCCGCCGTCAGCGATAAGGATGTCTATTCTGAGAAAATCCCCCTCCCCCCTCTTCCAGAACAAAAGAAAATTGCGGAGATTTTGATGACGGTGGATAGGAAAATTGAGCTTCTCAAAAATAAAAAAGAGCACCTTGAACGCCTCAAAAAAGGCTTAATGAACGACCTTTTGACAGGTAGAAGGAGGGTAAAATTATGAGTAATTTGATATTTGATAATGGGGCAAATTGGGTTCGCGTGGACCTGCATCTCCACACCCCTGGAGTTAGAACTTTCCAACTTCCTTCAGGGGTGAATATTGAGGACGAGCAAATAATCCGTGAACTTTCTGAACTATTTGTCAAAAGATTGGTTGAAGCGGATATAAAAATAGGTGCAATTACGGATTACAACGGGATTCGGCAAAAGTGGTTCAAAACTATAAGAGAAATAGCAGAATCCAAAAACATATACATTTTTCCAGGAGTAGAACTGTCGATCAAGAATTTTGGAAAAGGACTGCACTTGTTAATTATCTTTGAATATGATCGTGAACCTGAAAAAATAAATAAGTTTATCCACAGCCTCGACCGTAATCCCCAGAATGATTTATTTGAAGGAAGAGACTTTAGAGATATTGATTCACAGGAAACTTTAAAAGATCTTATTAAGAAAACAAGGGAAAGATTTAATTGCCTTATTATCTTTCCTCATCCTTCGGACGATAACGGTTTAATGAAAGCATATAGACCACAAGAAGCTGCAGAATATTTGGAGAACCTACGACCTGACGCCATTGAATTTATAAGAAGGGATGACATACAAAGATTGATTTCCACAGGCAGCATCAAAAAAGAATTTTTTGAACAAAAAGCGATCATTGAAGGAAGTGATCCGCATAATTTTGACGAAATTGGATATAAAACTCGGAATGGAAGAATAAGAGCTACTTATTTAAAACTCTCTTCGGTTTCTATTGATGCTTTGAAAATTGCACTACATGATCCAGAGGTCCGTCTTAGATTATATGAAGCCCTCTATTCCCAACATACATTTATCGAAAAAATTACTGTCAATGGAAGCACTTTTTTAAAAGAAGTTAACGCCACTTTTAACCCCGGATGTAACACCTTAATTGGCGGACGAGGTGTTGGCAAATCTGCCATAATAGAAACCCTCCGGTATGTGTTAGATTTACCAATTTATGCAGAGAAATCCACGAGAACGGATTTTGTGGAATCAGTAATTGGGAGTGGAGGAATGGTGGAGGTTAAAATCCGAAAATTTTATGGAAATTCTTCCCAAATTTACACAATTAGAAGGATTGTGGGGGATTTCCCTGAAGTTTTTGATGAACATGGGAATCTCCTTGAGTTAAAGTCACCCCTTGAAATTTTTGATGTTGAAAATCAGCCTATTCTTATTGGTCAAAAGGAACTTTATTTTTTAGCAAACAATCGAAGATTTTTATTACACCTTGTCGATCAGTTAATTGGCCCTCATGTGCAAGAAAAAATTTCCGAATTCGACAGAAAAAGGAAAGCTTTAAAAGAGAATGTCCAAAATCTGCTGCAGTTTCATAGAAAGTTGAAAGAAAAAGAAGAAATCGAACAGGAGTTGAAAAACATAGAGGCTAAAATAAAGATTTTTGAAGACCTTAAAGTCGTTGAGAAATCAAGAAGATACACAAACCTTATGGAAGATGAATCCACACTTTTGAATGCCTTAGAAACTGTTATACACTCTCGAGAGATCTTAGTCGAATCCATTGAAGAGGTTATAAGTGAGTTGGAATCCCAACATTCTCAACTTCTGAAAGGTAAAAGCGAGCTTGCTGATATCTTGAAAAATTCGGGGAAGACCATTGAACAAATTGTTGCCTATCTTAAAAAGTTATCCATTCAATTGGCGTCGATATTTGAACAATCCAAGGATGAGATTGAGAAAAACATAGAAGAATTCAAAGAAAAGAAGAGGCCCATCGAAGAGGAGTATTTGTCAGTGAAGAAGAAGCTTGCAGAGGAGGGATATAAGCCCGAAGAGCTCGAAAAAATAATCAGGAAGCGTCAGGACTTGGAAAGAAAGTTGAAAAAGTTAGAAAGTCTTGAAGAGGAGTATAAGAAACTAATGAGGGAAAGAGAAACTAACTTGATAAAACTAAGAAACTTAAGGCATGAAATCTTTATTGTTCGCCAGAAAGAAGTTGAAAAGATCAAGGAGCTTACCAACCAGAAGCTCAGAATTTCCGTGGAGTTCGAGACTCAGAAAGATTTGTTCTTGAAGGAATTGATAAAACTTTTTAAAGGTTCCGGGGTTTCAAAATCGGTCATTGAGAATATGGTTGGAGACCCGCAGAAGCGAATTGACGGATGGACCATTGCAAGGGCTGTGAAAGAGGCTGAAAACAATCTTTCGGTTCTCATTGAACAATTTAACCTTACAGAAACGATGGCCAAAAGAATTCTGGATTGGTTTAAAAATTATCCTGAAAGACTTTACGACATTGAAACACTATTCCCCGAGGACAAGATCATCATAGAGCTCAATCTCGATGGTCATTTTAAGGACATAATGGAGCTATCTGCCGGACAAAAGGCAACTGCGCTATTACTGCTCTTATTTGCCCAACAAAACAAGATCCTTATTCTCGATCAACCTGAAGAGGACCTTGACAACAGGTTTGTTTATGAGGATGTTGTAAAATTTATTAGACAGCAAAAAGAAACAAGGCAGTTCATTATTGCCACGCATAACGCCAACATTCCTGTGCTGGGCGATTCTGAACTTGTCCTCGTTCTTAATGCAGAGAAGGATCAATGCCATATTTCTAACCGGGGATCTATTGATTACGCTCCCATAAGAAAAGATATTAAAGAGATTATGGAAGGTGGAGAGGAAGCATTTCAGAGAAGAGCAGAAAAATATGGAGGTGAACTATGAATATTAACGAGTTAGAGGCTCTCATTCAATCCGGTCTGGAAGATGAAAATGTGGAGTTTAAGGAAACGCTTCCATCTAATAGGGAGCTTGCTAAATGGTTTGTATGTTTTGCCAACGCTTATGGCGGTAAAATAATTTTTGGTGTGGACAACGATGGAGAAATCATAGGAATTGAAAAAGAGAAAGTTGATCGTATCCTGCTCCAAATTGACGATGTAGCCTTGAGACGATGTGAGCCACCGGTAGTAATTCATTATGAGGTTGTAGAAATAGATGAAAATAGAGCCGTTATCGTTATCAACATACCAGATGGAAACAATAAACCTTATTTCGTTAAAGATGGCCGAGCTTATATTAGAAGCGGAAACCGATGCCGACCTGCAACTCGTTATGAGCATATCAGATTAGCTCATCTTTCCAGAGGTATAAACTTTGATGAAGTCCCTATCAGAGGCGCTACATTTTCAGATATGGATATATCTTACGCTCGTGATTTTTTCAAAAAGTATTATACACTTGATTTAAAATCGAATGAAAATCTTAAAACTGTTATGAGAAATTTGAAATTGATCAACGAAGATGAAATTCCGACCCTTGCTGGCCTTTTATTCTTTTCAGAATTGCCACAAAAATTTCTTCCTGAAACCACGATTATAACTGCCCATTTCCCAACAGAGGATGTTGTTGTGCCCCCTGATGATAAAAAGAACATTATGGGTAAAGTTGAAGATATGCTCAGGGACATTGAAAGAATTTTCAACATTTATATAAAAGAGTCTCATGAAATTGTTGGTTTTGAGAACGAGATTCGTCAGGAAATCCCATTGTCCGTTCTGAAGGAAAGTGTCGTCAACGCTATTGCTCACAGAGATTATACTGTTCAGGCACCTATCCGGGTCTTCATCTTCCCTAACCGTGTCGAGATTCATACACCTGGTGGACTGCCCAACACGGTAACCCTCGAAGGTATGAAACTCGGTATTCATGTCCCCCGTAATCCCTTGATTTATTCGCTTTTGGAACGCATGGGACTTGTAACCGGTGTCGGGAGGGGAATTCCAAGCATTATAGAGACAATGAAGAAAATCGGGAAAGAGGTAGAACTTTGTCTTGTAAAAGATAAGGAAATGGGAATAGTAAGTGAGTTTGTCTTGACACTATTTAGGTTATGAATAGCTTTTCAGAAAAAAATCTTGTTGAAGATTTCCTGATTAACAAGCTTCAGGAGCAGGGCTGGAAATACATTGCGGGCGATGAATTGGAAAGAACCGATTTGACTGAACCTTTTATAATCCCTGAGCTGGAGAAAGCAATTTTAACTCTCAACGCTAATCTGAACCTTACACCAGACGAGGTTCAGAAGGTCATAAATGCCATTGAATTAACCGGCTACGGTCTGGAAGGCAATAGAAAGGTTTTAAGACTTCTCAAACACGGCGTTTCTTTGAAAAGAGAAAAAACTCATATTGTTGAAAGAGTTAAACTCATTGACTACCAGAATATTCAAAATAACATCCTTGTCGTGTCGAATCAGGTGGTTTATCAGGGTAAGGAAACGATTCGTGTTGACATAATGCTATATGTGAATGGCATTCCTTTAGTAAACATTGAATGCAAAAATCCTACACGCCCCGGCCAGAATTGGTATGTGGCTTATAAACAGATTAAACACTATGAGGAGCTTGTGTCAGACCTTTATCGCTATGTGCAAATCGGCATCGGCGCTGCAAAGATTGCTAGATATTTCCCAATTGTCCCTGGTGTCGAAAAAGTTCATACATACGAATGGAAATCCTCAAGGAAAGAGGCTGACCCGCTTAAGAATATATTGGAATTTCTGGAGCCTCAGATATTACTTGACATTATCCGACACTTTTTGTTTTACCGGGAGGAGCGAGGAGAAAGGACAAAGGTCATTGCCCGTTACATGCAATATCGAGCTGCTAACAAGATTGTCAGGCGTGTCTTAGCGAATATGGGATTTATGGAAAGTCCCGATGATTCTGGCAAAAACAAGGGACTTATCTGGCACTGGCAGGGGTCAGGTAAAACACTAACTATGATTTTTGCTGCTGAGAAGTTATACCAGCTTCTTGGCAACCCCACCATGTTTTTCATTGTCGATAGAATAGAGTTAGAGGACCAATTTTTAAGGAATTTCACAGCCCTCGATCTGCCTTTTCAGGTGGAAGTCGTTCAATCCATTGCAGAGCTGAAAGAAGTTTTAAAGCATGACAGCTATCGGGGGAAAAGGGGTATTTTTCTGACACTCATACACAAATTCCAGCCATCGGAGCTTGATAAACTTCAGTCGGAATTAAAAAAACTGTCAAAGGATTATCAAACGGTTTTAAACCGCAGAGACATCATCTTATTCATCGACGAAGGACATCGATCCCAGTATGGCCTTATGGCTGCCCAGATGAAAGCTATTTTCAAAAACGCATTTGCTTTTGCATTTACCGGGACCCCTTTGGCAATTAAAGGCAGGGATACTTTTAACGAGTTTGCCTACCCACCCGATGAATTCTATCTTGATCGCTATTTTGTCTCAGATTCCCTGCGCGACGGATATACAGTTAAGATCGTTTATCAACCCCGTTTAGAAAAAGATGTTCATCTCAAAAGGGAACTCTTAGAAGCTTTTTTGGATGCAGAGCTCGAGGAGTTGCCAGAGGAATCGAGGGAAGAAGTTGAGGATAGGATTGCAAGGCGGCTTAGTGCTATTCGTGTATTTCTCGAAAATCCTAATAGAATTGATAAAGTGACTCAGGATATTGCTAAACATTTTAAAGAAGATCTTGATGGCAAATTTAAGGCAATGGTGGTCACTGCAAGCAGAAGGGCCTGTGTTAAATTTAAAGAGGCGCTTGATAAGTACTTACCATCTGAATACTCGGAAATAGTTATGACATACACAACTCAAGATGTTCCTGAAATAGAGTCTTACAGAAGGAAACTTATGGGTCGTTTCCCGGGGATGGATATCGATGCTATTCGGGATAAAATTGTCGAACGGTTCAAAGAGGAAGAATTACCGAAGATTTTGATAGTCACCGATATGCTGCTTACGGGCTTTGACGCCCCTATTCTCCAGACAATGTATCTTGTAAAACCTTTAAAAGGCCACAGACTGCTTCAGGCTATTGCGCGAGTGAATCGCCCATTCGGGGAAGTTAAAGAAGCTGGTTTGATATTGGACTATGTTGGAGTTCTTAAGCATTTGAAACGAGCCTTTCAGATGTATAACGAAAATGATCTCAGGAATGTGCTCTACAAATACGATTCTCTTGTTACCGAGTTTGAATTGTTGATTGAGGAGTTTAACAGTATGTTTGAAAATATCCCTCGAAATTACGACAGAGATACACTTATCAAGGCGTTTGAAAGAATAATGGAAAACGAAGATAGAGAAGAAGAATTCAAGGAGAAATATTGGACTCTCAGGAAAGTGTTTGAAATGCTCGGTCCTAACGAAGTGAAATTGAAGTATCTTGAGGATTACAAATGGCTGTCAGGTGTTTATGTTTACTATGTCCGTATGTCGGTAGGACATAAAACTGACAATATCTCATCAAAATATTTTGATAAAACCTTGAAATACATCTACCATTCCACTGAAGTTAAAGAAATAGAAAATTCCCTGCCTGCTATCGAGTTTGACGAGACATACATGCGTAAGATCGAAGAAAAAGGTGCAAGTGATGAGGAGAAAGCGGCTAATATCCTTTTTGCCCTGAACAGAATGGTTCTTGTTGACAGAAATTCTGATCCAATAACAGAAAGTCTGATGGAAAGGGTCGAAAAACTGATAGAAGCATGGCGAAAAAGAACAAAAGATTACAGAGAACTCTACAAGGAAGGGGTAAATTTATTTAAAAAGCTCAACACACTGAGAAGCAGACAGATACAACTTAAGCTGTGTCCTGTTGAGTATAGTGTGCTGCTCGAATTGGAGAGGATGTTTGGCGAAAAAGCGGATTGGGTGAATGTGACGAGGGAGCTCTTCAACAGACTGAGGCCATTTATGATAGACGGATGGGTGGCTCAGGGGGCACTTAAAAAAGCGGTCGAGAGGGAACTTAGAGTCTTCACGCGAAAGCTGAGAAAAGAGTTGGGACTATCTTTTGAAAAAATGGATACACTTTACAAGAGACTTTTGAAAAGAATCACTCATTATGGAGTCAGAGGATTACCGGATGCATCCGAAAGGGATTAAATATTTTCACGGTGTCCCATATCGGGTTTTTTACCGCCGAGTCAAATATGCTCGTCTCGAATTCTATTCCGGCATACTTAATTTGATTTTACCCTATGGAAGGTCAGCTCAGGAAATTTTGAACAAAAAGCAGAACTGGATAGTCAAGAAATACAATTTTATTCAGGCATCTAAAAAGTCAGCTCAAAATCTCCCGCTCAAGGATCGGACGCGCAACGAACTCAGGATTATCATCCAGGAATTTATCAAAGAGGCAGAAGACACCCTTTCTGTCCGTGTGAACAAGCTCATTATTCGCAGGATGAAAACTAAATGGGGAAGCTGCTCCAATCGGGGAACAATCACGATAAATTCCCTTGCCCGGTATCTCCCCGATGAACTTATCAGGTATCTTGTGTTTCATGAAGTAAATCACATCTTATTCTGGAAACACGATAAAGGCTTCTGGAATAATCTCAAAAACGCAATAGGGACTGAACCGTCGAAATATGAAGAACTTCTTACACTTTATTGGTTTAAAATATCCGAGATGGAGTAGTAAGAAAATCACGCATCAAAAAAACACTCCGACATGTGCCTTAATATCTTTCTGATGCAGGGGCGAATACATTGCGGTATAATCTCGTTGCCCATTGTGAAATTTAGAAACCAACGGGAGGCTGTCATTATGCTATATTTCCCTCTGATAGCTTTGTTTATATCGGGCTTAACGGTGAAATCGGGTAAACCTGTCGATGTTACCGTGATCAAGAAAATCGAGGTAAAACAGAGATACC
>WFZT01000011.1 GCA_015489415.1 Caldifarciminota bacterium
GTACAAAAATCAATAAAAGGCTTGGTGTAAATCTTCAATATCAGGACTTTCTTGTAAGCTTTACCCTGAGTCCAGATGTGGTGCGGTCTGCACCGTATTTTCTAACCGGTGAGAGCCAGTCAAACCCCATAATTTCAACGACAATCCTCTATAGATTCCACACCTTTTAGATGAAACACCAGAAGTTCTCAGAGATAGACGCCCTGATTGTAAAAAGGGAAATCGCAGACGCACTAATTGGTAAAAAGCTTAAAAGTATATTGATGAAGGCACAGCGAGAATTTGTTTTCAGGCTTGATAAAAATTATCTCCTCGTCTCTGTGCACCCCACGCGATACAGAATCCACTTAATAGATCACTCTGGTGTGTCTCCCACTCAACCAGTCTCATCAGATGTCCACTTTGTACCATTTGAAGAACATTTGAAAGGGTTTACACTCGTTGATGTCAGGGTTAAAAAATGGGATAGGCTGGTTTATCTAATATTCTCGAGGGATAGGGGGCTCAGGACATACGTTCTTGCAGTGGAGCTAACAGGCAAGCATTCTAATTTGATACTCGTTGATGAGGAGGGCAAGATTGTGGATTCATTCATCAAAATTCCTCCCTCAAGGTCCACCGTAAGGCCTGTGATTCCGGGAATAGAATACACTCCACCGCCGCCCAAACCTTTTGACCCTCAGAAAGACGTGGAAAAACTCGCGAAATACATTCCCTGGTTTACACCACCCTATGGTGAGAAGGTTTACCTTGCATTGAATGAACCCAGGGCCATTTACTGTGGGGAGGCGGATATCTATACCCCTGTGGATATTGGATGCGGTGCCAAACGCGAGTTTGAGAGCTATTCAGCCCTGCTCGATTTCTACTTCGGGAAAATCAGGGAAGGAGCGGCGTCGCGCAAAGAAAAGGAAGACCCTATCCTCCGTCAGCTTGAGAAGGTGAAGGACTACGAGAAATACAGAATCATTGGAGAAAAGCTCCTTGCCGGGGATTTTGAAGAGCACGATGGTAAAGCCCTGCTCAAGGTGGAAGGTGAATTGATAGAGGTTCCCATCAAGGGCAAAATTTCTGAAACGGCCGAAGAGTATTTCAAAAAATACCGGCGATACAAAAGGGGATATGAAAAACTTCTCAAGAAGCTTGGTAAAAAGGCAGAAAAGGTTGAAAGTGCCTCGAAGGAAGAAGATGTGTATGAGCCTTTTGAGAAGTTTGTCTCACCCGGTGGTTTTCTCGTTTATCGTGGCAAGAACGCCCGGGGCAACGAGTATATAACTTTCCATCTTGCATCTCCTGAAGATTATTTTCTTCACGTTGAGGATTCGCCAGGTTCACACGTTATAATTAAATCTGGCAGAGCCGATGTTGGTGATGAAGACCTTGAATTTGCCGCAAGACTTGCTCTTGAGCGAAGCAAAAAATCACAGGATATGAAAGGGACCGTCCTTGTGACCAGAAAAAAGTATGTTAAGAGAGGCGAAAACCCCGGCCAGGTTCTGCTTATTAAAATTCTAAAAACCATAGAGGTGAGGCTCAAATGAAGAAAATTTTGCTCGCCATTTACAGAGTTTACATCTATACCGTTATAGTGGTCTCGACCATAATCCTGTTTGGGCTGATTTTCCCAATAATTTTGCCATTTGATAAATCAGGAAAGATTTCTTTAAGACTTGGTATCATCTGGCTTTCTATTATTCGGAAAGCAAGCTTTTTGCGGGTGAAGGTGAGATATGAGTACCCTGTGGATTTCAGTCGGAGTTACGTAGTCGTTACCAATCACAGGAGTCACTACGACGTGGTTGCGCTTTCTACACTTCCCTTTAGAGCCGTGAAACCTGTTGCCAAAAAAGAGCTTACAAAAACACCTCTATTCGGATGGTATCTCAAGAAAGTCTCTATAGTGATTGATAGAAATGCTCCAAGAGGTGTGGCCTACGAAAAGATTAAAGCTCAGATGGACAGACTCAAAAAGGACGGTTTCTCAGTTTTAATTTTTCCTGAAGGAACAAGGGGGCGTGGAAGCGAGCTTCTTCCCCTTAAGACAGGTGCCTTCAGGCTGGCTCTGGAGCATGGACTTCCACTTTTGCCCATCACGATAAAGGGGACAGAGAAAATCCTCCCCCGTGGGAGCCTCGCAATTACGCCGGGCACTGTGGAGCTTGTAATCCATAAACCTATAGAAATAGAGGGAATTACCGATTACAAAGAGCTTGCTCGCATGTTTAAGGAAATCGTGGAAACGGAGCTTAAGAAGTGAAAGTTCTAACCGTTATCCCTGCAAGGATTGGCTCTACACGATTCCCGCGAAAACCCCTTGCACCGATTTTAGGTAAGCCCATGATCAGATGGGTTGTGGAAGGGGCACTGAAGAGTGAGCTCTCCGAGGTGATGGTTGCCACAGACGGCAGAGAAATTTGTGAGGCAATAGATGATATTGTCCCTTGCGAAATTACACCATCTGATTTGCCTTCTGGTACGGATCGAGTAGCTTTTGTGGCATCAAAATTTCCCCATGAAATAATCGTTAATCTCCAGGGAGATGAGCCCTTGATAGACGGCAGGATAATTGATGAACTCGTCAATGAAATGGATGACGAGACTGACATTGTTACGCCCGTTAAAGAAGTCACAAGGGAAGAAGTGCAATCTCCAGGAGCCGTCTGTGTTGTAATAGATAAAAATGGATACGCCCTCTATTTCTCACGCTCAATTATCCCTTTTTACCGGGAGAGAATGGAGGAGGAGTATCTGAAGCACATTGGTATCTATGTATTCTGGCGGAAATCTCTTTTGAAATTTGTTTCTCTGCCTCAGGGAAGACTTGAGAGGATTGAAAAACTCGAGCAACTAAGGGCGCTCGAAAACGGTATGAAGATAAAGGTTATCCGTGTGAATTACGAGAGTATCCCTGTGGATTATCCTGAGGATATTGAGAAGATCGAGAGAATTCTCAAATCCTCTCGCTAAATTTTTTATCCTTCCTTCGAAATACTCCGATGAGTCTCAGCCCTTGGGACATTTCCAGTACCTTTTTGAGATGCCTCTCGTCGGTCAAAATGGCAACTCCACACTCCTCTTTGATCTCATCTGGTACAGGAACAGGAACACCGTATCGACCGGCCTTTTTTATTCCTTCAATTCCATCCTCGATGGAATCGTAAGCCACACAAACGTTCAGCTTCTTATACTTTCCAGTGAGCTTTGCGAAGTAATAATATATGTGGAGCCTGATTCCAAGGGGGAGATGTGGAAGATTGCGAATGAAATTTCGAAGATTAATTCTCATCGTTCTAATGATATATTAACATCAACTCGGACGCAATGATTAAGCGGGTGTGCGCTTAATGCCAGAGGCCTTGAGATATGTGAGCAGTCCCAGTCCCACCAGGAAGGCCGCAAAGAGACTTGCACTTATTAACAGAAAAACAGATTGAATGCCAAATCTGTCCGCAAGGTATCCGCCAACGGAAACGGCCAGGGACCCGATTCCAAAATTTAGGAAAAAGGTGATGCCGTAAAAACGGCCCCTGAATTCCGAGGATGTGTAAAGCGCTATGAGGCGGTTGGAAAGTGGCTGAAATCCGAAGTACATGAGGGAAAATCCAATGGTGGTATAAAGAACCAGGCTACCACTTGCAAAGTAAGTGGCAAGCAAAAATGGAAAGCTGAAAAATGTCACCGCCACGTAGAATATTTCTCTCTTCTCGCTCTCGGCAAGCTTACCGCCTATCATTTGACCGACTATCCCGCTCAATAGGACGAGTGTCGAATAGAGGCCACCCTTCACCAGTGCTCCGCCAGCTTTTTCTGTAAAGAAAGAGGGCAGATAGGTAACGAATCCACGGTATGTGAACCCGTTTAGGGCTCCGAATGTTAGAATAAATAAAAGCGGGACGAGAAGGAATCCTTTCTCGGTGTTGCTCGAGCTCTTTTCTCTTTTGCCGGAGAATTTCCCCTCCACGGCAAATTTGATTAGAGTAATTGAATAAACTCCTGCAGCGATTGCAAGAACAAGAATAGCGCCTCTCCATCCGAGGAGTGCGGTCAGGCCAGAGATAGTTACAGGCGTCAATGCCACGCTCAAAGTTCCAAAAACTCCCATAATCCCGAGGGCGGTGCCCGGTTCTTCAATATTTAACGTCACAAAAGAGTATCCTGCGGGGTGAAAGAGGCTTGCAAAAATTCCAAGCAAGATAAACCCGGCTATTATCAGGTGAAATCCCGGTGCAAGAAAGATGAAAAGGAGAGAGAAAGTTGCGCCAATGGCATAAATTCGGATTACCTTCAGGGCACCTATTCTATCAATTAGAAATCCTGAGATTGGCGCCCCAAGTCCAAAGACAAAGTAGATGATGTTCCCGGTTAACCCGATTTTTGTGTAGTTGATCGAATAAATTGATTTAAAGACCGGAATGAGAACAGAGAATGACAGGATGAAGAAGTGATCGAGGAAGTGCCCAAGAATAGCCACAATGAGAACATTTAACTTCTCCTTCATAATCGAGATTATAGCACTCTCCAAAAGTCATGTCACATAGTTCGTCTTTGCGAACAATTTTCAGGGGTTTCAAAATTGCTTACCAGCCTGTATCATCCTGGTCATGAAAACAATAATTTCAGGGGCACCGGGCACGGGTAAGACCACACTTATAAAAAAGCTATACAAGCTCAATCCATCCCTGTTTAAAGGATTATGGACAGAGGAAATTAGAGAGCATGGGAAGCGTGTCGGGTTTAGGATTGTGAGAACCGATGGAAAATCCGGCATTCTTTCACATGTTGACCTTGATACACCTTACAAAGTAGGGAGATACAAAGTTGATGTTGAAGGATTTGAGAGGCTCGTCATGCCGATTCTTGAAAATCCGAAGGGGATTCTCATGATCGATGAAATAGGGAAGATGGAGCTTTTCTCAAAGAAGTTCCAGGAATTGATAGAGGAGATCATGTTTAAGAGTAACTTAGATGTGGTTGCAACTATCCCGATTAAAGATGTTCATCCACTTGTTAGAAGGATCAGGAGAAAGTACAAACCCTTCGAGATCACCATGTCCAATCGAGACTCCATGTTTGAGTTTTTGAAAGACAGAATTTTCAAGCACAGGTGAAGGATGGGTGGAAATATTTCACAACATAAGCAGCAAAGGTCCCTTCCTTCCCACGGAAAAGAGAGGAAATTTACCGGATGATCTGCAATTATCAGTGAGGTTATACGGACCCGGAGGAGAAGGTGGCAACTAAAATTTAGATTCGGCAAGCTCATTCGGAAATGAGCCTGTTAGAAAAATTTCAAAACCTTTGAATTTTAATGAAAAATTTGCCCCCACCTTATTCCCTGACGTCACCCACGAATTTCTGGAAAATAACACCTCATCCCTTACCACGACTACAAAAAGGTGTACTACGCTCAATATTTGAACACTCTCTTTATACGGTATAAACGAATATATCCTTCCGGTAAAAATTGTTGATTTAGTGCGAAAA
>WFZT01000012.1 GCA_015489415.1 Caldifarciminota bacterium
CACGCATTATCTGCTCAGCAATATCCTGGCCGATTTTCAATACATCCTTGTTTTCTCCCGCCAGTTTTGTTAGTTCCAAAATCAGAGGTGGGAACAGATTATCGAATTCCTCAAACGCCCATGCGTCGAAGTAGAGAGTCAAAAACTTATCGGGTTCCTTAGCCAGCTCGTTTTGTAACATCCGCATCAACGAGGTCTTTCCCGTTCCCCAATCGCCAAATATTGCGATAGAGAAAGAAGCGTCTTCCCGTAACCTGTTATCGATAAGCTCGTAGAGTGCGCACACATACGGCAGGAAACATAGTCTGTCGTTGTCTGACAGTTGAATCGGATCATCGCTGTCATAGATCGGCCGCATGTCATCCACGAAGTGCCTCATTTTAGACACTCTCCTGTGTGGTTGATAACCAGAATATCGAATAGGATCTTGATAAGCCTTTCCTTCGCCGCTATTTTAGTTTTCCGATTCTGTAAAGCCCCCAATATGCCAAACAGAAAGTCGTAGATAACCACTGCCGCAGGTGTCGTGTTATCAGAATGAATGGTGTTGAAAAAAAACTTTACTATTTCCTGCTCCTGCCAGTTTTCCAGTTTATTGGATTTCAGACAATCTGTTGAAAGCAGCTCTATGTCAACGCCCAACAGGTTTTTAAGGTGACACACAAGTTTCGTTGCTCCCCTATAACCCAGTCCAACACGCTCAACATAACCCTTGAAGTCAACCGCATTCGGTATTCCATCGATAAGCGTCAGATGAAACAGCTTATCACGATAATCATCGGGTATGTATTTCATGAATAACTGATTCCCAGCTGCCTTTACAAATAAGTAATTCAACTCGTCGGCTATTAGGCCATTGAAATAGATATCGTTGTTGATTTTGTCCTTATCTTCCATAGAGATAGGTTTCTGGCGTTTTTGATCGAGCTCAAGGATCATCTCTATGGGACGATAGGCAATGGAAAGCAGCTCCTTGATCCACTTACTGATTATCTCATCTGAACTTCTGTTTTTATAGGATGATAATCTTATCGTCCTGACTTTTTCATCATAAAGATGTTCCCATTTTTTATCTCCTCTCAAATTTTCTAATTCCGCTGGATTTTTCACGTTCACAATCTTTGTCATCAGGTCCTTGAGTTCCTCGAAGCTCATGGTAGCCGTTCCCTCTTCAGCCCTGCCTCCTCTCCCCATCAGTAAGGTAGAAATCCTATACTCTCCTCCGTTCCCCTCATTTTGATGAGCTTTTTCTACTTTAAACATATTTTTGAATGCCCCGTCGAAATTTTTGATCATATCCGGCAAATTCTCTGTTGTGCGTCCAGTCTGCAAATACAAATTTGAGAAATTACCATAAAGTTCTGAGAGACTTTCTTTCACATATTGCAAGATATCGTCACAACCGGACGACAATTGGTTTCTCTTCGATTGAGTATCCGAGGGAAGAACGGATTCCTTACACTCTTTTAGGCTATCAAATGCTATTTTCAACCTGATAAAAAAGACATCGTCGAAAGGATTGTGCGTTTTGAACAAAATCTTCAGAAACTGAGCTGCCTCATAGGGTTTGTCCATGAGCATGTAGAAAGCCATAATGAATGGGCGGTGCCATTGGAAGTCAAAGAGTTTATGTGAAAAATAACGGGCATAAATCGAGGGATCTTTAATCAGATGCCTCGCCAGAAAGTAGTCTCTGAAAATAGGGTTAATAAACTTAATTCCCTTTCCTTCAGCTCTCACAAAGACGCCTCGGTGTCTCAGAAACTCCTCAAGCTTATCGTCCACAATTCTACGCGAATTCCATTCCCCTTCAATCTCGGCAAGGGCCAGAGCCTCAAAGGCATCAAAATATCCGTCCACATTTTTTATTGATCTCTTTATCCCCCTGATTTCGTCCCATGTCGTAAAAATCTTTCTCATGAGGTCATGCATTAACTCGCCTTTCGACTCGCTTACATCTATGTCCGCTGTCAGGAACCAAAGGAGACCGAGAACCAAAAGAAGCGGCGAGCTGGAAAAGCAGGATATGATTTTATCGTAAAGAAACAATCTCTCTGCTTCCTTGAATTCTTCATCGTCCAGATTAATGTGTGATCTGGAAAGCACTTCTTTCCAGCGATTAAGGAGAGTCCTTATGTGCGCTTTTGTGAGAGGCTTCAGCTTCAGGAC
>WFZT01000013.1 GCA_015489415.1 Caldifarciminota bacterium
AGGGAGAGCATATTGAGCAGGTTCAGGCACATATATGTGAGCACATGGAGAATAGCGCATTTGTTATTCATGAGGTTGGTAACCGCGATGAGGATAATGGAATACAGGATGTATAAATATTCATTTGCTTAAAAAACATGGGTGATGTCAGCCCCTAACCCCTCCTTCCAATGGAAGGAAGGGAAAATTTGTTGACTGCGAGTGTCACCGTGGTTACGGGGATCACTTGGAAAAGGTAACTTTAAAATTCAGGATTTTCGAACACGCTTTCTCCCCCTTGACAAATCATGGGGTGGCATTTAGAATTATTCCAAGTTAAAAGAAACTAAAAAGGAGGTAGTAAAATGGAGACAAGAATCCCTCTTATAGGAGAAAAATTCCCGGAGTTAGAGGTAACAACAACACATGGTAAGATTAAGTTGCCCGATGCGTACGAGGGTAAGTGGTTTGTACTTTTCAGCCATCCGGCTGACTTTACCCCTGTTTGCACCACTGAGTTTGTCGCATTCCAGAAGAGGTACGATGAGTTCAAGAAGCTCAACACGGAGCTCATTGGGCTCAGCATTGACCAGGTTTTCTCCCACATTAAGTGGGTTGAGTGGATCAAAGAAAAACTCAATGTGGAGATTCAGTTCCCCATCATTGCAGATGACACAGGTTCCGTGGCGAACCAGCTCGGTCTGATTCATCCAGGTAAAGGTACAAATACGGTGAGAGCCGTGTTCATCGTTGATCCAAAGGGAATTATCAGGGCTATCCTCTATTATCCTCAGGAGCTTGGAAGGAATATGGACGAGATTCTCAGAATGGTGAAGGCCTTCCAGGTCTCTGATGAGAAAGGTGTCGCAATTCCTGCGAACTGGCCCAACAACGAGCTTATCAAAGATGAGGTTATCATTCCACCAGCAGCTGACGTTAAGACTGCTGAGGAAAGACCCAAGCAGTACGAGTGCTTTGACTGGTGGTTCTGCCATAAGAAATTGGGATAAATTTTTAAGTGAGGGGGGCTCGAAGCGTAGCTTCGCGCCCCCCTCACTTTTCTTTTCCTCTCAGTTGAAAAGACCTACCTCATAAAAAATAAAATCTCGCCCCCCACTAACACAGACTCCCACATTCTAAATACAGTCCAAAAGTGTATATTCTCTTGAATTTACATGCTAACCGGGTGTTCTCGAACCTCGCAGCGGTGGAAGATATCGCATGAATGGTATAAAATTTGTGGACGCTCATTATAAACGGAGGTCTTCTATATGATAGTTCAAAGCTTTATCTTTCTGCTGCTGGTTTCTTTTAAACCAGCACCTGCAACCCACGTAAGAGCGTATGATACCCCCAACGATGCCGGTGGGAGTGTTACGGTAAAATGGGACCTCTCAAAAGATGATTCTATTGTCACAAAGTATGAAATTATCAGGATAATTGGGAGTCCCAATGGCAAAAGGGTATCTGCCGGATTTGTTCTTCGAGGCACTAACTCTTACAGGGATGTGGACCTCAAAAATGGCCAGAAGTACTACTATATGATCAGAACCTGGGCCGATGGCGAATACAGTGATTCTGAAATTACCCCCACACCTGCCATTCCAAAACCACAGTGGTTCCATACCAAGCGTGTAGTCGCTCTTGTTATCCTCGTGATATTTACACTGCTTCTGTGGTATTACCTTCAACTTGCGAAGAAGGGTGCCCCTCTCTGGATTCGTAAGATCGCGGGACTGGAGGCAATTGACGAAGCGGTAGGACGTTCTGTAGAGATGGGAAGACCCATTCTTTACATTCTGGGTCTTGGTGCTATTTCCGATATTCCTACCATTGCCGGACTTGCAATTCTTAAAAGGGTGGCTAAAAAAGCTGCTGAATACGAGGCTGAGATCATTGTCCCGAACTACGATCCCATCGTTATGGTCGCAGCACAGGAGACAGTGAAGGAAGGCTTTATGGAAGCCGGGCGTCCTGATCTTTATCGTGAAAACAACATTATGTTTCTCACGCAGGACCAGTTTGGATACGCAGCAGGTGTAGATGGAATAATGGTCAGGGAAAAGCCGGGTGCCATTTTCCTTCAGGGACTTTTCTTCGCGGAGTCACTGATCCTTGCAGAGACAGGTCACTCAATTGGAGCAATTCAGATTTCGGGAACAACTTCAGTAACGCAGCTACCGTTCTTTATTGCTGCCACAGATTACACGCTCATTGGAGAAGAGATGTATGCGGCAAGTGCCTATCTGACTCGTGATCCACTCGCTCTTTCAACACTTAAGGCTGAAGATATCATGAAAGCTCTCTTTATCGCTCTTGTGGGACTTGGCACTATCTTTGAATCAATTGCAATTTTGACAGGTGCTCAGGGTTTCCATTTTCTTAAAAACCTATTCAACATGTTTTAACGGAGGAGGAAAATGAGACGGGAAGTTCCAATTGCAATTACTTTTTTCACTGGAGTTTTACTTGTTGTCGCATTCTTTATTCCACATGAGCCTTTTGGAAGTCTCGAGCAGAGGTTCAACGACTGGTACATTATAGTTTCGGGATTTGCCATGATTCTGGGGCTGGACTCCCTGCTTCTTCACCACTGGAATAAAGTGTCAAGAAGGAGTCAGGACTGGTTCCACTCGCTGAGTTTGATCCTGGCGTTTTTCATAACCCTGTTCTGGGGTTTCTACTCAGGGATTCACACGGGTAACTTTCTTTCAGCCCAATCGACATTTAGAAAGTACTTTTATCTTTATGTGTTTGTGCCGCTTCAGGCAACAATGTTTTCGCTTCTGGCGTTCTTTATCGCGTCGGCTGCTTACCGTGCATTCAGGGCTGATAGATTTGAAGCGACTCTCCTGCTATTCTCAGCAGGTATTGTGATGCTTGGGCGTGTACCTATGGGTAATCAGGTTGCTCCCTGGATCATCGGGTTTGTTCTCCTCCTCTTTGCGTTCCTTCTCTACAGTGATGGGAGGAAAGAGGTCGACTCTTTGAGGCGTGCATTGAAATTCGGTGGAGCTATTTTGAGTCTTCTCCTGATTTATCCATTAGCGTGGTTTTTCCTGAAATACACAGCTGCCACTGCCGGATGGATTATGAATATTCCACAGCTTGCTGCTAAAAGAGGTATCTTCATTGGAATCGCTCTTGGTGGAATTGCCATGTCTTTGAGAATCATACTTGGCATTGAAAAAACTTATCTGAGGTGAGAAATGAGAAAATACTTTGAAAAACTGGCACAGATTGATAGAAGGATAATTTATCTCATCCTTTTCCTGACGGTGCTCCTTCCATATCTATTTAAAATCAGTCTCCCCATGAAACCGCTCCCAGAAGTTGTTCAGGCTTACAAAGAAATTGACCAGCTTCCACCCGGCTCAGTCGTGATGATCTCCATTGACTACGATGCCGCGTCAATGCCAGAGGTGCAGCCCATGCTGTATGCAATTTTGAGGCATTGTTTTAGTAAGAATTTGAAGGTCGTGATGCTTGGTCACTGGCCTCTTGGAATTCCTCTCGGTGTCACAGCTCTTAATGAGGTCGCGAAGGAATATCACAAAAAGTACGGTGTGGACTATGTGTTTCTTGGATTCAGGCCGGGTCTTGCAGCTGTGATAATTAACATGGGAAAAGAAATTCGCTCGGTTTTTGCAGAAGATTACTGGGGCACCCCTCTGGATTCGCTACCAATGATGAGGAACATTCATACGTATGATGATATTGCTGTTATTGTAGGACTTGAGGCAGGGTCTGTCGGTGATGCGTGGGTACAGTACGCGCAGGCAAGGTACAATGCGAAAATAATTCTTGGGGGAACAGCAGTTGTGGCACCTGACTGGTATCCCTATCTTCAGTCACATCAGATTGTTGGACTAATTGGTGGATTGAGGGGAGCGGCTGACTATGAGAATCTTGTACACCACAAAGCGCTTGCCTACTACGGAATGACTCCACAGGCGGCTGTCCACATATTGATTGTAATATTCATCATTCTCGGTAATCTTGGGTACATTGCCCTTAGGAGGAGGAAGTAACATGGCACAGGTATTCTGGACATGGGTTGCAGCGTTTTTAACTCTGGCAATATTTAGCTTTCTTTACAAGGACAATCCTTTTTACAAATTTGCTGAGCATATTTATGTGGGAAGCTCAGCGGCATTCTGGCTGGTCTATCTCTGGTACTTTGACATCAAGCCCAAGCTCATTGACGGGTGGAGAATGAATACGGGTCTTGAAAAGTACATTCTTATAATTCCGGCAATCCTCTCTGTATTTATCCTCCTGAGATTTATCAGGCCAATAGCCTGGATTTCGAGATGGGCAATTGCATTTACAGTTGGAATGGCGGCAGGACTTGGAATAACGGCAAATCTTCAGGGCTTTCTGGTCCCTCAGATTCAGGCCACGTTTCTCCCTGTCTGGGTGCCTTCCCATAATTTCTGGCACTCGCTCGGACTCTCGGTAAACAACTGGATACTTGTGATAGGGACTGTTGTGACCATCTTCTATTTTTACTTCTCCAAGGAGCACAAAGGTACTTTAGGGGCACTCTCACGAGCGGGCATAGTCTTTATCATGATCGCGTTTGGAGCTTCCTTCGGTTATACGGTGATGGCACGTATTTCGCTTCTCATCGGGCGTGTTTATTTCTTAATCCACAACTGGCTGCACATTGTCTAAAAAGATTTTATCGAGCATTCTGGTTGTCGCTGGAGTTCTTGCTCTTGACCAGCTCACTAAGTTTATAGTTGTCTCGAGGATGAAGCTTTACAGCTCTATTCCTGTGATTGATGATATTCTCCGTATAACCTATATCCACAATCCTAACTCTGTCTTTGGAATAAGTCTTGGTGGTAGATTCCCCTATCCTGTAATGATTCTGCTCCTTGTTGCTGTTGTCGCCGTAATCTGGGCTTTTGAAAAGAAGCCTTCATACTATCTCCTGTACAGTGCGATAATCGGCGGTGCACTGGGTAATTTCATTGACAGAATGAGATTTGGCGAGGTTATTGATTTTATAGATGTTGGTATTTCAAAGACAACGAGATGGCCGGTATTTAACATTGCTGATGCTTCCATATCTGTTTCAGTTGTGTTACTATTATACCTGAGCC
>WFZT01000014.1 GCA_015489415.1 Caldifarciminota bacterium
GCCGATTGGTCAATTCCAAGTATAGGAATGAGGTCACATGCACACTTTTCTCCCTCTTTCAGTAGCTCGAGTATAAGAATTCTCCTTCCACATGACAGTGCCGAGAATATATCTTTGCGAGGATCATCTATATCCTTCTCATATCTCGCCATTTTTTACCTCCTTTGCGGATCTTGTTTCGATTAGATTAAAACTATATTTAAAGTTTGTCAAGTTTTAATATTGCCTTAATAGCAATATCTTTGAGGCATTATTGGCGATTTAATAAATTTTTCAACGATTTCAGTCGCCTGACCGTCTCGTATCCATAATAGATGATAGGGAACACAATGTTATTCTGAAGGAGAGGCTCATCAACATCGGCGTAGGCATTGGCTTTCTTCCCATCCGGTGTGCCGGGGATAGGCGAGTACTCAGAGAGCATAATTTTTAAGCCCAGTTCCGATACTTCCCGCATCCCCTGCTCCACTTCCTCGGGAGGCTGGCCGGGAAGCCCCATGAGAAGATAAACCGTTATCTGATCGCGGGAAAATCCAGCCGAGAGCAGATTCTCAACGGCATTGTAAAAGTTTTCTGAAGTAACTTTGCCACCTGTTGCCCTTTGACGCTCAGGATCAGTTGTTTCATAACCTATGTAAATGCTCTCAAATCCTGCATCGTACATGGCTCTTGCCACCTCGGATGTGATGAACTTTGCATGAAGGGCATTGGGAGTATGAAACCTTAAGCCCCAGTCTTTTACCATTTCAAGGAGAGGTAAAATACCACGCTGAGGATTGACAAGCAGCGCATCATCGTAAAACACAATATCTCTTATTCCCCTATTGCGAAAATACTGTATTTCTTCTGCCACCTCGCTTAAATTCTTGATCTTAAAGTGTGGATGGAGAATCCAGACAGCGCAGTATGTGCATCTAAAAGGGCAGCCCTCTGTGAGTTTTATCACCCCGTATGGTAGATAGTGATAAAATCCCCAATCTGGATGGGCATTAAGAGGAGGTTTATCAACGCCCATAAATTCAAAAAGTTTCACGGTATTTATGAAAATGTGCTCCGGGTTTATTACTTCCTTTGCATGCTCAGGAATTATGGACGAATAGGTTCCACCAAGGACGATTTTAGCACGAGGAAACATTTCTCTTATTATTTCAACCACTTCCTTTACGCCAAGATACCAGTAGGTCATTCCAGTAGAGATGAGTATAAATTCGGGCTCATGTATTCCCTTTAAAAATTCTACGAATCTTCCCCGTGGAGCGCCGTACCTTTTATATTTTCGTGGAACAAATTCAAGCACACCGGGCTTTTTTACTTCAATTCCGGGAAATTTTCCTCTGCCGTATCTATCTGGTTTGATATGTGGAAAGTGAGACCTATCCATGAAGTCGAAGAATTGAACAGATACCCCCGCTTTTTTAAGAATTCCGGCTATATGAACAAGACCGTAAGGTTTGAGCCAGAAATCGTGGGCAGCGAAATCGTATATTGGCGGATTTATGAGAAGGACATTCATTTTAGGTGTCCATGACATTATAATTGAGACCCAACAAATCTTGAAGGAGGAATCAAAATGCCGGTTCCAAAGAGAAGACATTCGAGAGCGAGAGGCAGAAAGCGTCGTACACACTATACCGCATCTGCCCCGGCACTTTCAGTTTGCCCAAATTGTGGAAGACCCAAACTCCCCCACAGGGTCTGCCCTTACTGCGGTTACTATGATGGCAAAAAGGTCATCGAGGTAAAGGTAAGGGTTAAAGAAAAAGCAGCTGAGGGCGAGGCCCAGGCATAAATCATGTCAGTCAAGGTTGCCCTTGACGCCTTTGGTAGTGACAGGGCGCCAGCTATAGAGATTGAGGGGGCGGTTAAAGTTTGTGAAGAGAATGACGATATAGAAATTTTGCTGGTGGGGGATAAACGTTTAATTGAGGAAACTCTTGGTCCAAAGAAGTGTCGGGGGAAAAAGTTATTTATCGTTGATGCACCGCAGAGGGTGACTATGCACGATAAACCCTCTGTGGTATTGAGGAAGAAGCCTGAATCCTCAATTGCCGTTGGCCTCAAGCTGGTTGGCGATGGGCAGGCAGACGCCTTTGTATCAGCCGGGAACACAGGCGCGGTGATGGCCTATTCTCTGAAAATTCTCGGGAGACTCGAGGGCGTTAAGAGACCAGGAATTGCAGCTCTGGTCCCCACACTGGGAGGCGGATTTACTATTGTCATTGATGTAGGGGCCAATATTCAGACCAAACCTGAGCACATGCTGCAGTATGCCTTAATGGCAAAGGTGTTTATGGAATTTATTTTAAATGTGAGAGACCCGAGAATTGGATTACTCTCTATTGGTGAAGAGGAGAGTAAGGGAAATCAACTTATAAAAGAGGCTCGTGAGCTCCTTGAGGCAAATCCTCACCTTAATTTTATAGGACATGTGGAGGGTAATAATGTTCTTGAAGGTGTTGCAGATGTGATTGTTACAGACGGTTTTACCGGTAACGTCGTCCTGAAGTTTGGTGAGGGGGCGATTAATGTTTTCATGAAACTCATAAGGGATGAGGTAAAAAAGAGTATCCTCGCCTCTATTGCTGGTCTCATCCTGAAGCCAGTTTTCAAACGGCTTAAGAAAAAATTGAACTATGAAGAATATGGAGGCGCACCACTTCTGGGTGTTGATGGGGTGGTTATCATCGGTCACGGACGCTCCACATCCCTTGCAATTAAAAATGCAATCCTCACCGCCGTCAAATACTTGGAAAGAGATATCAACTCCTACATTAAAGAAGAGCTTGTGTACGCAAAATGATTAAGGTTGGAACCTGTGGATTCCCGGTTTCGATGAAGAAATTATTTGAATCCATCGATGCTGTTGAAACGCAGAAAACTTTCTACACGGTTGTAAGTGAGAAAACCCTGCAAAAATGGCGTGATTCTGCACCAGAAGAGTTTGAATTTACCGTCAAGGCACTTCAGGTTATCACTCATCCATTCAAAAGCCCCACTTATAAGAGATTTAAGGGAGAGCTCGGAGACACCGCAAATTTTGGATATTTCAAGGATACACCCGAGGTTTCTCGGGCTATGGAAATAACTTTGAGGGCCGCAGAGATTTTAAACGCGCGAGTTATCGTATTTCAGACTCCCGCGTCTTTCAAACCCACCGATGAGAATATTTCAAACATTCTCACATTCTTTAAAAAATGGCAGAGCCATGAATTCTCCTATGTATGGGAGCCACGGGGCCAGTGGGATGAGGATACTGTGAAAATGATATTAAACGAAGCCGGTATCTCACATGCAGTGGATCCATTTAAAGGACATTATCTTGGCGGAAACATTGCATACTTTCGTCTGCATGGACGCGGGAAAGGATACCGCTATGAATATAATGATGATGAGCTTCGAGAATTGTTCGAGATGGTGCCCGGCAATAAGCCTTCCTATGTGATGTTTAACAATACAAACATGTTTGGGGACGCGTTAAAGTTCAAGAAGATTATTCTTCAATCCCCATCTGGTGCTTGAGCTCTTCCTTCAACCGTTCGTACTCTTCTCTATCAATTTTCCCTGACTCAAGCTCGTACTCGAGCTCTCGAAGTGCTTCATAGTAGTGGACCGAAATGTTTTTCTGCACCCTTTCCCCTGTGGCTGGAACAGCGATGTTTAGAATGATGGGCTCAAGCACGTAATAGAGAGAAAGAGCAGCAATTATACCTATCACAATAGCAGCAATCATCCTTTTCTACTCCAGGGATTGTATGCGAGGATTCCCCCTAAAATAACGAGTAACGTGCCTGCCCACAAGACCTGAATCAGAGGCTCAACCATAACGTGGAAATATGCGACCTTACCTCTCTTCTCCCAGCCGGAGAGGGAAATATAAAGATCGCCATGAATAGA
>WFZT01000015.1 GCA_015489415.1 Caldifarciminota bacterium
ACAGAGTTGGCATGGACTACGTCTCAGCTTCTCCATTCCGTGTGCCAATAGCGAGACTTGCCGCAGCACAGGCAGTGATTGAAGAGAAGCGTAAGAGAAAGAGGAGTGTAGTGAGGTAAGCTGGAAATTGAGAGAATTTTAAGTAAAGGGGCTGGTGTGGAGCAGCGTAGCTGCTTCACACCAGCCCTTGAAATTTGATCTTATTTTTCCCCCAGATTAAGCAATTTTGTGCATCTGAGAGATGTCTCTTACTTTTTATGCCACGAGAGAGTTCTTACTCCAAACTCTGGAAGTTAAAAAATCGAGATGTAAGCCCTCACCCCAGCCCTCTCCCGCGAAGCGGGAGAGGGAGATTGATGTACTTGGATCAATTATTCGTTAGATGAACCCTTTCACCCAAACTCTCTCCGCAAATATTTTTGCAGAGAAATGAGGATTTTTAGAGAGTGCGGGAAATCTTCAGCAAAAGTTCTTTCCCGCGCTTGAGAATTAAGTGGGAGAAGGTTAGGAAGTGGGTATCCCGCTTAAAAATAGCGGAAGCAAGATGTTACCCCTCATCTTTATCCTCTCCCCCGCAATGAATCTATGCGGGGAGAGGAAGTTTTTGTGTGGAAGTATGTGACAAATTTCTGACAAGTATAATCCGGGGCTGAATACACTCATAGGACAGCTTTCTTTCTTTGAAAGCAAAAATTGTGCCGAGAAAATGCTCCACAGCAACCCCGGAAATTTTCTTTTCCCGCGCTTCACTTTTAAAAATTACTTCCCTCCCACGCTGTGCAAGTGAGGCAAAGACTCTTCCCTCCCCCACAAGCTTCGCTTGTGGGGATGGGTGTGGTAGGGGGCATTCCGCTTGAAATCTCAAAAATTAAAAATTTAGACCCTCACCCCAGCCCTCTCCCGCTTTGCGGGAGAGGGAGGCAACCATCTATTTAACAAGATTCACAAACACATCCTCAGGTCTCACAGGTTTTTTAATAATCCCCTCCTTGAGGGCAAATTTTATGAATTTATCCCATTTTTCATAAGATTGGACCTGAGTATGCGCATATAAATCAATGGTGTCATAAAAAGCCTTTTGATCAAGCTTTTTCCTTACATCAGGATTTGCCTTAAAATACAGTTTGAGGGCCTTTTCAGGATTTCCCCTCGTCCATTTGATAGCCTCATCAATAGCCATGACAAACCTCTTCAAAGCATCTCTCTTTTCCTCAATCTTCTTATCGGATGAGATAAAGACGAGCTCGTAGAAGTCCGGAATTCCATTCTTCTCGAGGAGGAACACGCCGGGCTCTTTCCCTTCAAGCTCAACCTCGTTTTTCTCATAATTCCTGTAAGCACCGATCACTGCGTCCACCTTGTGTGACAGGAGGGATGGTGTAATGTTGAACCCTATGTTGATCAGCTCATAATCACTGTCCTTAAGCCCGTTGTACCTCGCAAAAGCTCGAAATAAAATTTCCTGCAAGTGCGGCACGGCATATCCTATCCTTTTGCCCTTTAAATCAGCCGGAGTTTTTATTCCGCTCTCCTTGAGGTATAAAACAGTAATTAGCGGGTGTTCGACAAGTACACCGATTGATTTCACCTTCAGGCCTTCCGAGCGGGCAATAATAACTTCAGGCATGTAGTTGATGGCAATATCAACTTTTCCTGTAGCAGCAATTTTTAGCGGGTCTGCTGTTTCTGCGGGAACAAGTATGTCCACCTTCAGACCATGCTTTTCAAATATCCCCGTCTGCTGAGCCACGTAAATGGGGACGTGGTCAGCATTTGGAAACCAATCAAGCATTAGAGAGACCTTTGTCAGCGAAATTATTATGCTCAATGCAATTCCCAGCATACTCTTACCTCCTTTTCCATGGCATTAAAACTTTTTCAAGGTATGAAACAAGCGAGAAAAGTCCTACTCCCATCACGGTTAAATAAAAAATTGCTGCAAAAATGAGGTCAACCCTGAGCTGCGCGTTTGCATGGAGCATCAAATATCCAAGCCCATAGCGGGCTCCCACCCATTCACCAATGACAGCTCCGATGGTTGAAACAGATATGCCTATCTTTGAGCCGGTCATAATGAATGGCAATGCCGATGGAATTCTCACCTTTGTAAGAATTTGAAAATCACTTGCACCCAAAAGCTCAAATAATTTAACAATGTCAGGGTCTGCAGATTTTAGCCCATCGAGAGTGTTAACTGTGATGGGGAAGAAGACAATCAGAGATGTCATCACCACCTTTGAGCTGAGGCCATATCCAAACCAGATAACCAAAAGGGGGGCAATTGCAAAGACGGGAATGGACTGGGAACCAATGATGATGGGATAAAAGGCCCTTTCGACGGCTGGAAATTTAAACATAAGATAGGCCAGCGTGACCCCCACTACAAATGCAAGAGCAAATCCCAGGACCATCTCGGATAATGTATAGAAACTGTGCTTGAGGAGTAGAGGAGACGAAACAACGATTGTCTTGAATATCTTCGAAGGAGGTGGCAGGATGTAAACGGGTGTGCTGAAAACTCTCACGAGCACTTCCCAGAGGACGAGTATGAATATTATGAGTATGAAAGAGTTCTTATATCGAGCCATTCCCAAACACGCTCCCGATCTCTTCTTTCAATTCGTCAAAAATTTTCTTTTTGATTGCAGCGAGGGCACTCAGGTCTCTTGGACGCGGTTGTTCGATGGTGTAAGTAGATTTTATTCTTGCTGGCCTGGATGAAAGAACAATAATCCTGTCTGATAGTATGAGGGCTTCATCAATGTCATGGGTAACGAGAACGACTGTTTTTTCATACTTTTTCCAGACCCTGAGGAGGAGGTTTTGCATCACAAATCTTGTCATGGCATCAAGAGCACCAAATGGCTCGTCAAGGAGAAGGAGTGGACGCTTGAACATCAGAGTTCTCGCAAGGGCTACCCTTTGCCTCATGCCACCTGAAAGCTCTGATGGATATGAGTTGTAGAATCCACCAAGGCCAAAGCTATCCAGAAGTGAAATGGCCTCTTCCTTCGCTTTTTTTATGTCCTGCCCCTCGATTTCAGGGCCGAGGATGGTGTTGCCTATCACGGTTCTCCAGGGCATCAGAAGATCTTTTTGAACCATGTAAGCTGCGATTTTCTGGAGATTTCCAACCTTTTTGCCATTTAGTCTAATTTCTCCCCCGTCTTTAGGAACAAATCCTGCGAGGATATTGAGGATGGTTGATTTCCCACATCCAGAGGGGCCAATAATGGTCAGGAACTCTTTTGAATTGACGGCGAAAGAAATATCATCCAGAACATTCAACTCAGCACCGTTCACTCTGTAGGACTTTCTGAGATTTTTAACCTCTATCTGCATGAAACACGTTTCCGCGGGAGCCGGTTGGATTTGGAGGGTTGTTCAAGGCACCTTCCCTCCGCCGGCATTACCCGGTTCAGGTTCAAGGGGTCGGCCCAGCGAGCCTTCTCAGCCAGCTTTCGCCAGCTCCCCCGGTGCCTGAATTTCTAATATACTTACCATTCAAAGACCTGTCAATGAAAGAGCTATTGAAAATGCTGCGTTGCCCCCCACCTGAATCCTCCCCCGCAAGTATTTTTGAGGGGGAGGAGATTTTTTTCGCGTGAGAGCCAGTGAACGTCTGGACCAAAAGTGGCCCCTCAAAAGATTCATTTCCAGAGTTTTATATAAAAGAAATTTCAGTTGTTGCACCTCACTTCTTCCAGCAATTTCGAAAGTACTTCCCTCCCCCCGCTTGCAAGCGGGGGAGGGAAGTAAAGGGAGGGGGCTTTCCGCTTGAAATTTGAAAATCAATATGTAGCCCTCACCCCAACCCTCTCCCACTTCGTGGGAGAGGGAGATTTATGGATTTTGATTTAAAAATTCAAGATGTAACCCCA
This sequence comes from Caldifarciminota bacterium, assembly GCA_015489415.1. GTDB lineage: Bacteria > Hydrothermota > Hydrothermia > B15-G9 > WFZT01 > WFZT01. The sequence continues at coordinate 3,882 of WFZT01000015.1, forward strand.
TTCCACCCCAGCCCTCCCTTCCCCAAGGGAAGGAAGGGTAAAAAATCCTGAACTACTGGTCTTTTAGACAAGGCACTTTTACTCTCACCACATGAGATTTAAGTGGTAAATTATTTTCGTACAGATTCATAGATTTATGGTCAATTTCACAGCTTAGACCTTATATTTTAGGTCTTATGAAAAGGGCCCTAAAATTTCTCCTTCTTCTTATACCGGTCATAATCGCATACTACCTTCTCAAGGATATTTACAAAAACTGGAGCCTCATTAAAGGATATGCGGTAAAAACAAATTACCTCTACCTTGCCCTATCGTATCTCTCATTCGTTGTGGCCAACCTTTTTATGACGGGCATCTGGTTTATACTGTTAAAAAAGCTCAAAGCTGCTATAACTTTACCCGCGGCTATTTCCATCTGGGCTGTTTCGACGCTTGGAAAATACATTCCTGGTAAAGGATGGCAGTTTGTTGG
>WFZT01000016.1 GCA_015489415.1 Caldifarciminota bacterium
AGGAATTCGATAATCTGTTCCCACCTCTGATTTTGGAACTAACAAAACTGGCGGGAGAAAACAAGGATGTATTGAAAATCGGCCAGGATATTGCTGAGCAGATAATGCGTGTCGCAGTAGCCAGAGCAACGGAAGGCGAAGTGTTGTGGGACGACATAAAAGAACAGGCATCTAAGATATTTAGTAGCGAAGTAAGGGAGATAAAAAAGTATGACTACAAAAAGAAATTATGGGATCTCATAACGAGGATTACCGAAGGCCATAAAACATTGGTGATTTTTATAGATGATTTGGATAGGGTCAGGCCTCCGTCGAAAGCAATTGAGCTTCTGGAGGATTTACAGTTGTTGATGGATTTTCCGCATGTCATTTATGTGATAGCCGCTAACCGCAGGTTGTTGATGAGGGGGCTGAGTGAAAGCTATTTAATTGGATTAGCTTCAGACAAAGGAATTTCAAAGATTCCCGCATGGAGTGAAAAATACATTGAAAAATTCTTCCAATTATCCATTACTTTGCCTGTGCTTCAGGGATCCACTCTTCAAAATCTAAACTACAAAAAATACAAAACTGATGAAGACAGGCTCAAAAAACTAAAAAATGAAGTCCGTAAAATTGGCTTGTTAAAGAAATACGGCTTTGTTATCAGACGATTCCTTGGGCACTATTTGAGATGGATGAAGAGCTTAGACGATATTTTGTACCTAATTTTGATATCCGCATGGACATATTGGTTTGATAACCACCTGTTATGTTCCCTGGATCCTACCACATGCCTTAAAACCTACAATGAGGTTTTCTGGGCATTATTCCCTATTTCCTTGCTTGGCGCTACAATAGGCGCTCTGATATTTTATCCTCTAATACAATTCATCAAAGAAGTTTTAACTCCTAAGGTCACATACATAAAGGGCAAATTGATACCCAAATGGGAAAAGAAATTAGAAAAAGCCATCCTATCAGGTGCATATAAGGTTGGATTCGTGCGATTGGCAATCTTAAAGCTTTATTCCTTCACGGTAAAAAGAACTCGAAACAAAAAGACAGGCAATAAAAGATGTAATGAACATAAGCTTTCGTATTCGGATCAATATGAAGTTAATGTGATAGAGTTACTTCGTAACCAGAGAAAATTTATAAGGTATAAAAATCTGAGGCTCTTTTACACAGATTTGATAACCCGTGTGAGAAATAGAGCTGAGGAGTTTGGTATCTACTTTGATAATGATAAGTTGCTCTCAAGATGGATAGCTTTAATTTCATCATGGCCAATAATACTTGAGAAAAGGAAGTTTCAGGAGATCCTTGAAATAGAGAAAGCACTTGATGCCCCAAAAGATTTGAAAAACATTTTTAACACTGTGAGGGAGAAGTTCAAAAATATGTTGCGGGATGTGGAATTAGATGAAGAATTCCTGGATAGGTTTACAAAATTTTGGATTAATACTTCATACCAATCAAAGTTCAGGTCTTTGAGAGAAATTATAAGTTACGCTTATCCAGTCGAATTTTGTTTTGAGCAAGAAAAATACAACCAGCAAAGAACACGCAAAGGACTCCATTTCGATGACGAATCTCTAATGATAAACAGGCTTGTGAGAGACAAGAAATCCATAAAGGAAGGTTTTTCTTCAGTCCTTTCTCACATCTTTTTGAATAATATGAAGTTGGGGAAGGCAAATTTTGACGGAATCGTATTTGTACAGGGGAATGATTTCTCTTTGTCACATTTTGACGGGAGTTCTTTTAAGAACTCGGTCATGAGCGGAACCAACTTTAAAGACTCGTCGCTTGTCAGAGTGGATTTTTCTGGTTCTATCCTCGACGGTGTCGATTTCCATAATTCCAACATCGAATCTGCTAACTTTACAGGTGCGAAATACATTTTTGCAAAATTTTTAAATGCAAGGGGAATTGATAGGGCAAAATTAAACCCCTGTCAAGTAGCTATTGCGCTTAGGGCCCAATATCAGGAACTCAGCGATAATGACAGAAAGAAATTGAAAGAAATGTTCTTGAAATGGCTACGCAGGTGCCAATTGCAATCTTAGCAGATTTTGAATTTTAGCGAATTTGTCAATTCGTTGCAGGCAAAATATAAACAGGAGGTTGGCAATGGATGACTTTGTTAACCGGCAGGAAGTGATAGATAAGCTTACCAATTGGGAAAGTGGAGAATATGCAAAACCTATAAGGATATTTGAACTGTATGGGAACTCGCTGTGTGGCAAAACAGCCATCGCGGTAAAAGCTGCTGAAAAGGCTAAAAGCGAAGGAAAACTCGGCAGGGATGAGTTCATAAAAATAGAGTTTCCTCCTGGCACCGATCTAACTAAGTTTCTCGAGCTTATGAATGATAAATTCCCCAACATTGGCCTTACAGAACACAACTACATGGACATGAAGCACCTCAAGGACTATCTAAATGCGAGCTTCTCGAATACCATGTTGTTCTTTGACAATACTGAGAACATAAACAGGAAATTCATTGGCGATTTTTCTAAGTGGGTTATAAAATCCCTAAATCCGGCAATTTCTGACCTGAGATTCAAAAGAGTTGTTCTTGCTGGCAGAGTACCTCTTGACGGCTACCCCGCCTTGTTCCACTATGGGATGAAACTACCCGCTCAGACATACATTGGCCCTATCGAACATGAGTTTGTGGAGGAACTTATAAGCAAACACAAGAAAGTTGACCACAAAACCATACCTTTCAATCTGCTTCGAGATATGAAGTTTGCCACGGCAGGTATTCCCAAGGCGCTAAAGGACATCATATCAGAATTTGACGAAATTCCAGAATCTCTATCAGACAACACGATTTCGCAAACAATAGAGGGATACATCGGTTTATTGAAGGATAAGATGTTAGAGAGAGGGTTGGATGAAAGTATGTTCGAGGCCATATCCACTAAGCTATTCTCTGTGAGATCCTTTGATGAAATCAGCCTGTTCTCGAGGGTATTCGGTATGAACGAGCGAGAGGTGAGGGAGCTCAGGGAAAAACTTTACATAAGCAGGTTTATCGTTAAAAGCCTTCTGAAAAGCCCATCGTGGCATTACAAGAGATACCTTACAGATCCGATTATGCGATGGTTCCTGTCAGCCCATGCAATCAGAAAATCACCGGAAAAATTCGTAGAGATTGAGGAAAAACTCCTTATACTTTACGGTGAAAGGTTTAGTTCATCTGTTAAGAGCAATGACATAGACGAAGCTTTAAAAAATTTCTGTGAGTGGTTGTATCATTTTTTCCTGCTTGAAACATTCAAGAATTACCCGCCAGATAAGGAAAAATTCTTAGAGAATCTGGAAAGAAAAGCCAATGGATTGATATGGGAAAATTCCACAATTGACCTCAGGGGCTGGCGATATGGCGGTTATTTCAAAGATGAATGTTCAAAAGACGAGCTTTGGTGGTTCGTCGCGCTTATGGCAAAGGATTCATCAGACAAACTTTACAATGAGATAAATGAGATAATAAATAAAGTTTTGCATCTCAGGTAAGGAGGTATTACCATGGAGTTCTCGGTCGCCCTTAAATTGGGACAATTGGTTGGGAGAGAGAGCGTAAAGAAAGCAATTGGCGATGCCTTATCCTCAGGCAAAAAGGCTTTCATCATAGTGGGAGAAGGTGGCATCGGGAAAACTCAAATACTTGAGCATCTGGATGAATTTATACAGGAAAGATACAAGGAAGATCCTGAGTTAAAAAAAAAAGTAGGTAAGCGAAAGATCATAGACGTTGACATTATAGACTTCTACAATGTGGAAATCCACTCAATCAAGGGCCTGGTATCCACCATTCTGGATCTCGTTGCGGAGAAATTCAAAGGGATGGACGACTCCCTATACAGAATGATTTCAGGTATGTCTGACAGGGTGGAAAACGGAGACATATCGGAGTATGAATTGCCCACGAAGTTAGAGGAGCTTTTCAATAAACTTGCCCAAAGTTACTATCTCGTGTTCAAATTTGACACGATGGAACTTCTGGAATATGGCGAGGATGCCCCTGAGGTTATTAAAGCGTGCGAGATAGAAAGCGGCGAGCCCGTTCCCCCTCTCAAATGTCTGAAAGAACATTTCCCTAAATTCAACTATGGGTTTGCTATTTTTGCAGGAAGACCCACCGTAAGGACAATAGTTGACCCCAAAACAGGCAGGACAGAAGAGAGGCCCAATTTCATCTATGAGCAGCTTGGGGAAGGATTTGATGATAGTATAGTCAAGTTTAATGATAAACCCTACATGGAGTTAAAAGGATTTTCAGAAGAAGAGACAAAAGAATACATTAAGGCTGTGCTTCGTGAACTCCCAAATTTGCCTGATTATGAGAGAGAGGAACAAAATTACAAAGGATTGGCAAATGAGATTGAGAACGAGATACTTAACTCGGACGAGGGGTTCAAAAAGTTGTATCTTCTTACAGGCGGCAGGCCGATATACATCGCACTCACCCTCGATTGGTTCACAAGAGGCTTCGCACTCGCTGAGCTGGCCGAAAAATCTGTGGACGAAATTCAGGATGATCTTGAGAGGATAAAGAAAAAATTTGAGAAATCCCTTGTTGAAAGGGTAAAAGACCTTGGAACACCGTTATCCACGATTGTTCGTTATGCTTCTCGCTTCAAAAAAGGCTTCACCCTTGATATGATGATAAGATTGATGAACCACGAAAAAGAGGAATATACCGAGGATGAGATAAAAGATGCCCTTGAGGAGTTCAAAAAACTGTCTTTTGTTAAAAGCCCTTATGTAACGCCCGATAAAGAGCGGCGGCTTTTCCTTCACGATGAAATGTATGACCTTATCGACAAATATGTGTGGGGCGGAGATTATCATGATCTTAGTAAACAAAAGGAGATAGCCAGATTCATTAGCAACGAGATTTATGGGAACCGGCAAAGCGGCCTTATTGGAGAGGTGTATAAG
>WFZT01000017.1 GCA_015489415.1 Caldifarciminota bacterium
AAAGGAGGGTGTAAAAATATGAGACTATTGATGCTATTTTTACTGGCATTCCAACAACCGGCCGGGGATACTCTTTATCTGAGTCTGGAGAAGGCAGTTTCAATTGCCCTCCAGAATAATCTATCTCTCAGAGCAAAGGAACAGGAAATCTGGATGGCAAAAGCCGATATCCTGAAAGCGAGAAGCGCATTCTACCCATCTATCACGGGTCAGGCAACCTATACGAGACTCGGAGAGGTTCAGAAAACTAAAATGCTTTCTGGATTCCGGCTCGTACCCACAGGAAACCCGCAGATGCCCTACATGATAGTCCCGGAGTTCAGCGACTTTCAGACCACCTACTACAACAATTACGGACTCTCACTCTCGATATCTCAGCCTATTTTCACATGGGGAATCCTCAGAAAATCCTACAAGCTGAGCTTCGAAAATCTTAAGGCCAAGGAGCTCGAACTCAAATCAGAAAAGCTAAAAATAGAGGAGCAGGTTAAGGAAAGTTACTTCCAGCTACTCCTCGCCCGGAATTCATTGGACCTTTTGCATCAGGTGAAAAAAGAACTCGAAGACAACTACAAATCGACAAAGCAGAGATTTGAAGCAGGCTACGCCAGCGATTTTGAGCTTCTTCGGGCAGAAGTCCAGCTCAAAAATGTTGAGCCACAGATTCTCGAGGCCGAGGGGCAGATAAAAATCGCCGAAGATGCCTTTAAGAATCTTCTCGGTGTTCCAGAGAGTGTCCCTATAGTTCTTACTGATACTCTCAGATTTACTGCTCTAACGGTCTCTCAAGACTCTTTAATAAAAGAGGCCATGCATTACCACTCAGACATCACGCTCTTCAAGAAAAACCTCGACATCCTCAAAAAGTCTATCGAGATCCAGAAACGGAAAAATTTACCCACTGTCTTTTACAACTGGGCATACAAGTACCAGAAACCCTTTGGCACACAAAACGAATGGCACGGCATGTGGACCTTCACTCTGGGTCTTCAGTGGAACATCTTTGACGGAGGTGCAAACAAGGCCTCGGTTTCAAAATTGCAGTACCAGCTCAAAAGCCTCAACTTCACACTCCAGAACATGGAAGAAGGCATAGCCCTCGCTATTCGTTCATATTACACAAATGCAAAAACTCTGGAGAAAACCCTCAAGGCCCAGAAGGCCAACCTCGAATTGGCAAAAAGGGCTTACGAACTTGCTGAAACCCAATACAAGGAGGGATACGTCACATCCCTCGATGTCATAAATGCACAGGTCCAATATGCTCAGGCAAGACTGAATTATCTTAAAACTTTAGCCAATTATCAGATCGCCCTCACAAGACTTTACTATGCTGTGAGGGGAGGTCTTTCAAAAACTCAATGAGGAGGATAGCCATGAAGAAATTTATTATCGCCTTTTTCATCTTTAGCTCAGTTTTTGCGGCACCCAAAGATAAAGTAACAATCGAGAAGGCAAAGGCACTTGTTAAGGTCTCAATTGTGAAAAAGGGTGATATAGCGGTGAGGTACATCTACTACGGAATGGTAACAAGTGACCGCGAGGCCCTGATTTACCCTGATCTTCCAGGGAAGGTCATGGCTGTAAAGGTAAAAGAGGGAGATCATGTCAGGAAAGACCAGGTTGTGGCTTTAATAAAGCGAGATATACCGGGGTTGGAGTACAGACCACTTAAGGTTAAATCCACGATTGATGGGATCGTGGGATTTGTCTACGTTAAGCCCGGACAGATGGTAGCTCAGCAGGTGCCCCTAATGTATATTGTCGATCCTAACAGTCTCAAGATCGAGGTCTATATTCCCCAGAGTGATCTCTCATTCATTAAAACAGGCAAAAGTGCTCTCATAACGGTTGCCGGGGATACGCTAAAGGGAGTTGTGAGTGAGATTTCTCCAGCAATCGATATGAAAACCAGAGAGGCCAAAGTTTACATAAAACCAACCGGAAAGTGGCAACGCATTCTCAAGCCCGGGATGCTTGTAGGAGCATTCATTGCCAAGGAGGAGAGTAAGAACACCCTCATTGTTCCACTTTCGGCACTTGTCAAAGAGGGGAATCAGTATGTGGTTTTCAAAGTATCCGGTGGGATTGCTCACAAGAAAAACGTAGAAATTGGCATAAAATCAGGCAAATATGTGGAGATCAAATCTGGTATTGCGGAAGGAGACACTGTAATCACACTCGGTGCTGCTGGTTTGAGCGATGGTCAACCCGTGGAAATTGGGGGTGAGATAAAATGATTCGATTTTCTGTTCGCCGCCCAATAGCCATCACCATGCTTATTGGCATACTGGTGGTGCTCGGGTTTGTTTCATTCACCAAACTCGGACTCGATCTTTTCCCCGAGCTCAATTATCCCTCGGTTAGTATTGTTACTACCTATCCCGGTGTGGCTCCCGAAGACATCGAAGAGCTCATTACAAAGCCCATCGAAGAGGCAGTTTCAACCATAAACGGTGTTAAAAAGGTCACATCATCTTCCTTTGAAGGTGTTTCGCTTGTCACAGTGGAATTCAGCTGGAACAAAAACCTCGACTTTGCAGCACAGGATGTGAGGGATAAATTAGGACTGATAGAGGGCTATCTTCCGGAAGATGCATCAAAGCCACTGGTGATGAAATTTGATATGTCCTCCATGCCCATAATGGAGTACTACGTCTTTAGCGACAAACTTTCCGCCGTGCAGGTTAGAAAAATACTTGACAAGCAGGTCAAAAACCGACTCGAGAGGATCGATGGCGTTGCCTCAGTCATACCCTACGGTGGCAGGGTTAGAGAAATATGGGTGGAAACTGATCCTGAAAAACTCGCCCAGTACGGGATTTCCACGATGCAGGTCGTGAATATTCTGAGAAGTCACAACCTCAATATGCCCTCTGGACATCTTGTTGAAGGCTCTAAAGAGTATCTCATAAGGGCTGTAGGGGAGTTCAAGAATATAGACGAAATCGACAATATTATCGTGGGAGAAACTCCGGGACACACTCCGGTTTACCTCAGGGATGTAGCGCGTGTAATCGATACTTACAAAGAGAGAAGAGGATATTTCAGGGTAAACGGGCGTCCGACCGCTTTTATTGATATTATGAAGCAATCGGGGACAAATACTGTGGTCGTGGCAGAACGTGTAAAAAAGGAGATTCAGCGCATAAGAGAGGATTTCCCGGAGATCAAATTTGAAGTGGCCTTTGACCAGTCTAAAATTGTCAAACGTGTGATAAACAGGACTTCTAACAACGCAATTGTTGGAGCACTTCTCGCCGCTTTAATGATTCTCTTTTTCCTGAGAAACCTGAGACCTACGTTAATCATTTCACTCGCTATCCCACTATCCGTCATTATCACATTCATCGTAATTTATTTTGCCAGATATACGCTCAACCTGATGACCATGGGAGGTATAGCCCTCGGCGTCGGCCTCCTGGTGGATAACGCAGTGGTTGTTATCGAAAACATATTCCGACACCTTGAGATGGGGGAGAATAAATTCGATTCGGCTATCACCGGCACTGAGGAGGTCGTTTCCGCAATCTCCGCATCAACATTTACAAATATCATCGTCTTCCTGCCTCTGATTTATATCGGAGAGCTTGTTGGCAAACTCACGAAACAGCTTGCTGTCACTGTTAGTTCTACAATCCTTGCTTCACTTTTTGTAGCAATAACAATTATTCCCATGCTGGCAAGGGTATTTTTAAAGGAAAGACACAGGGAGGAGTACAGTAAAGCATTTGGCAGCACCTGGTTTGAACCATTCAAAAATTTCTATAAGTCTACACTTTCATGGGTACTGAAGCACCGCGTTTTGACTGTTTCTGTCATGACCCTTCTCTTCTTCGGCAGTCTTGCACTGATTCCAAAATTAGGACTCGAATTTATGCCCCAGATGAACCGTGAGTTCGCAATGATTCACGTTTCACTACCGCCCGGCACAAACCTCGAGGAGACAAACAACTACGTCAAAGTTATAGAGGAAGAGGCGAGAAAATTGCCAGATGTGAAACTTGTTTCAGCTATTGTAGGCGAAACCGAGGGAAGTGAGCAAACAATTTCGTTCTTTGGAGAGAGTGGTGTAAACACAGCCTCAATATTCCTGTCCTTTGTCCCGCTAAAGGAGAGGAAGTTGCCCTCTTATAAAAACGTAGAGCTGCTTCTGGACAACATACCGAAGTACCGTGGTGCCAAGGTGACTGCTGTAGATTTCACGAGAATGATGTTCATGGGTGGCTCTGCAAAACCGATTCAGATCAAGATATACGGCCAGGACCTCGACGCTATGCGTGACATTGCTGGAAGGATTTTAAACATGATAAAAGGTGTCCCGGGGGTAACGAGGCCAGAGCTTTCGCTTGTCCAGGCAAAGCCAGAGATCAGGATAAAGATAAACAATACAAAGGCTATGACCTACGGTCTCACACCCTATCAGGTTGAGAAAGAGATCAATGCGGCGATGCTGGGTAAAGTTGCTACGAGATTTCGTGAAAAGGGGGAAGAAATTGATGTTCGTGTAATTTATCCTGAAAATGAGCGTGATAACATTGAGAAGTTACTCTCAATCCCTCTAAAAACACCAACAGGCACCATCATTCCCCTGAGGGAAGTAGCACATGTTTATTACGCTCTTGGTCCCATCAAAATTGACAGGGAAAAGCAGAGCAGGCTAATTTCGGTTCTTGCTGACGTGCAAGGCCGGAGCGTTGGTCAGGTGAGCCTTGACATAAAGAAAAAATTGAAAAATCTCTCGATGCCGCAGGGTATCACAATGAGTATGGGCGGCGAGTTTGAGCAGATCAAAGAGATGATCAAGGATATGATTTTCGCGTTGATTGCAGCAGTACTTTTAATTTACATGGTCATGGCAGCTCAGTTCGAATCTTTCAAAGACCCGTTCATAATAATGTTTACCCTTCCACTTGCAATAATCGGGGTTATCATCTTGCTCTTCCTGACACATACAACAATCTCTGTGCCGTCCTTAATGGGAACACTAATCCTTTCCGGAATTGCGGTGAACAATGCAATAGTAATGATTGACTTCATCCGTCAGCTCATGGCAAAGGGCTTAGATAGATTTGAAGCGGTGCTTGAGGGAGCCTCCATAAGGTTGAGACCCATCCTGATAACGGCGTTGACTACTATATTTGGAATGCTGCCCATGGCATTAAGTCATTCTGAGGGTTCAGAGATGCGCGCCCCAATGGCAATAGCCGTGATAGGTGGATTGTTGACAACGACTTTCCTGACCCTTTATCTGATTCCAACAGTATTCACCATTTTCGAAGGTATCCGCCATCCGGAGAGAAGAAAGAAAGAATAAGAAATTGGCTATGGGGGGACTCAGATTTCAAGATTTCAAGCGGCCCCCCCACACTTGATCCCTCCCCCGCGCAAAGCGCAGGGGAGGGAAAAACTTTTGGGTTGATAACACTCGCTTCGCGAGTTATGGTCACCTGTTCTGGCCCCTGACAATTGTCCAAAATTCCATGCCCGTTAAAGTTAACCTGAACGGGGAGTGCATCGAATTTTTGGAATTCAGAGATTTATTCTGCCACTGATAAAAAATTCCCTCTCCCCGCATAAATTCCTGCGGGGAGAGGTCAGGTGAGGGGCTACACATGCATCAACTCAAATTCATCAATCTCCCTCCTCTACGAACAGGAAAGGGGTCATTCTCTATTTTCCTATTTTCGGGTGAAATGCCCATTCTTGTGGGTGGCCCTCAAGCGAAGCTTGAGGGCCACCATTATCACCTCAGCCGTATTCCCGATGAGCTTCATGTAACCCCTGATTTACATTAAAATTTTGAAATGACATCAGATAAGTTCCGCAGACTTAAATTTCTGGCTATGCAGCGGGGGGACCTCATTACTGAAGATTTTCTACTGTCTTTCATCCAGAAAAACAGAGAATTAATTGAATCTTCGGACGTTGAGGGACTTGTGAAAATCATGGAACTGGAAGACCCAATCTTTAAAGACCTCGTGTTTGGCGGCAAAGATATTGAAGGGATGGAATTTGACAAATTCTGGCTCGATAAGCTGAGAAGTTTCAAGCTATGACAAAAATTCTGATATCCGCTGGAGAACCTTCTGGTGATTTACACGCTGCGAGGCTGGTAAGAGAGATAAAAAAAATCCTCCCGGGGGCTGAATTTGTAGGTCTCGGTGGAAAATTGATGAAAGAGGAAGGGGTGAGACTCCTCTACTCAATCGAAGACCTTGATATCGTAGGATTTCAGGAAGCAATACTCAAATACAAAAGGATCAATGAGATTCTTAAAAGCATGGTCCGAACCTCAAACGATGGGGTTACTCATGCCATCATGGTTGATTACCCTGGATTCAATCTGAAGCTTGCAGGCAAAATTCACAGATTGGGCATAAAAACCTTTTACTATATTGTTCCTCAAGTATGGGCATGGGGACGCTGGCGCGTGGGACTCCTCAAAAAGTACATTGATAAAGCCATCGTTATTCTACCCTTTGAAGAGCCATTCTTAAAGATGTACGGCATCAATGCAAACTATGTCGGTCATCCAATAATCGATATTATCAACGAAGACAAAGATGAAATTGGGCGTGAAAACGGAAAAATTCATATTGCACTTCTACCTGGCTCCAGAAAAGACGAGATTCGGAGACTGCTCCCAAAGATGCTTCAGATAAAGCATTACATCGAAAAAAAATTGCCAGAAACCGTCTTTCTCCTTTCATACATGCTGGACGAAATACCTGAGTTTTTAAAAAGAGAGCAGAATTTGAAAATATTCAAGGGGCGTGCACGGGGGATAATCAGGGCGTCTGATTTTGTGATTGTGGCCTCCGGAACAGCGTCTCTCGAAGCGGGATTGCTTGGAAAACCCATGGTGGTTCTTTACATGTTGAGTGAGCTTTCATGGTGGCTCGCCAACATAATTGCCCGTGTTCCCTATGCCAGTCTCGTAAATCTTTTGCTTGGCAGAGAAGTGGTACCCGAAATCCTTCAGCACATCGACCCGGTCAGGGTTGCCGATTGGGTTGTGGAAACTTTAAAAGACCAGGAGCGTTACAATAAAATTAAGAATGAGCTTTCAAAACTTCCTGTGATTCTCAAGGGAGGAGGCGCTGCCCATCGTGCAGCTCAAATAATTTCACAGGAGATAGGAGGTTAACAATGCTTGAATTAATAAAAAAATTACCAGATGAAATTGAGGAGGCGTTGGAGTTTGACCTACCAGAGTTTAAAGGTGTAAAAAATATCGTATTTGGCGGAATGGGAGGCTCTGGCATATCTGGAGACCTTGTGAGTGCCTATTTCTCCGATGCTGAAATTCCCATGAAAAGTGTCCACGACTACGATATCCCGCATTATGTAGATAAAGATTCACTCGTGATTGTTACAAGCTACTCAGGGAATACAGAGGAGGCACTGAGTATATTTGAAAAGGCAAGCTCAAAAGGAGCCCGGGTAATGGCAATCTCAAGTGACGGCAAACTTGAAACTGCTGCTAAGGGCAAGGGTATTCCTTTCATCAAAATTCCTTCTGGTTTTCCACCACGTACGGCACTCGGCTGGCTTTTTGTCCCTTCCTTTCTTACAGTTGCCTCTATTCTTGGTAAAGATGTGGAGGATTTGAAAAAACAACTCCGGGATGTTGCGGATTTCCTGCGCAGGTTGCAGCCCGAATTTGAAGACCTCGATTCGCTTGCCCATGATCTTGCCAACAAATTCTATCTAAGGATTCCCGTCGTTTACAGCTCTTCAAAATTCTATCCTACAGTTTACAGATGGAAAACTCAGATCAATGAAAATGCCAAGGCCTTTGCACATGTAGCCGAGCTTCCGGAGATGGACCACAATGAAATTACGGGTCTCATTAATCCCAAAGAGCTTGTCGAGCTTCTATGGGTGGTTTTCATCATGGACAGAGAAGACCATGAGAGAGTTAAAATACGTGTTAAAGAAACAGAGGACCTGATTAAAGATTCGGTTATGGGAACTACCATAATCGAGCCTGAGGGGGAAACTCTGATTGAGAGAATGTTTTACGTGATTTATTTAGGGGATTACATCAGCTATTTTCTCTCGTTGAATTACAACGTGGACCCAATTTCAATTCCGCGTATTGACGAACTTAAGAGGAGGCTCTCAAAATGAAAGCCGTTATTCCAGTAGCAGGAGCGGGAACGAGGCTGAGGCCTCACACCCTCACCACTCCCAAACCCCTTTTGCCTGTTGCAGGAAAACCCATTATCGATCACATAATAGAATCAATCAGCGATCTGAAATTTGATTCCCTGATCCTTGTTACCGGGCCTGATAACGGTGAAATCTTTACGCATGTTAAAACTACATGGCGTGGAAAATTTGAGGTCTTGCGCGCAGTCCAAGACGAGAAATTAGGGCTTGGACACGCAATTTTTCAGGCAAGAAACTTTTTTGAAAGGGGGGAGGACATATTCATCATACTTGGTGACACCATCATTGAAGGAAAATTTTCTGACCTTGTTGAGCAGAAAAAAGATTTCCTTGCTGTAAAAAAGGTGGAAGATCCCTCAAGCTACGGAATTGTGGAGATCGACGAAGATGGGCATATAGTCTCGCTTGAGGAGAAGCCACAACATCCAAAGAGTAATCTTGCCATTGTGGGTGTTTACTACGTCAGCGATGCAGCCGCTCTCTTCGAAGCTGTTCAGTACATTATTGCAAATGACATAAAAACCAAAAATGAATACCAGATCACGGACGCTCTGAAAAAGATGGTGGAGTCCGGATGGATTTTCTATACAAGAGAAATTGACAACTGGTACGACTGCGGTCGTGTCTCGGAAATTCTCAAGACAAACAGGTTTCTCCTCCAGAAAAGAGGCGGGTACATGGATAAAAGCGTAAAAATCGAAAATTCTATCATCATCGACCCTGTCTTTATTGACCGGGGAGCAAAGATTACAAACTCAATTATTGGTCCTTATGTTCATATTTCTACCGGCGTTTCCTTTGAAAATACAATGGTCAAGAACTCCATCATCCTCGAGAATGCTGACGTTGAAGATTCACACCTTGAGATGTCCATTGTCGGTAAAAACGCGAAGGTAAAAGGCGCGCCCCTGAAGCTTAACATTGGCGATTATTCCGAATTAGATATGAAAAGATGAAGCTTTTCCTCGTTTCAAAGTCACCAAGAAGAGCTGAAATACTTTCGAAGTTTGGCTATAGTTTCGAAGTGGTAAAGCCAATAAATGAAGACCGCATGAGCTTAAAAAAATTTGACCCTGTTGAGGTCCTGAGAGTTGCCCGCACTAAATTATCAGGGATAGAAAAGCAGGGAGTTTTGCTGGCAGCAGATACGGTTGTGGTAATAGACAATCAGCTTTTACCTAAACCATCATCTCTAAGTGAAGCGAGAAAATTTTTGAAAAAACTCTCTAACAGGGTTCACAGGGTTTACACGGGTTATGTCTTAAGAAAGCTACCTGGTGGTCGAGAATTCGGAAAAACAGAGTGCACAGAGGTCAAATTTAAAGACTTGAGCGACGCAGAAATTGAGTGGCTCATCAAAATGGATAATCCACTTGATAAGGCGGGAGGATATGCAATCCAGGGGGCAGCAGGTCTCTTTATCGAATGGATAAAGGGAGATTACTACAATGTGATTGGGCTCCCTATTTCTTCAGTTTACAAATCTTTAAAGGACTTTGGGGTTTTACCTCAAGGCCTTAAGGTGGGTAAATAAATCCTCTGGTCGTTTTCTTGATACGGAGAATTCCTTCCCAGACACCGGTATTTATATTGTTTACTTCGCTGGTGTCCCCAAGCTCCGGACCGCTTACTACAGTAAGTTCGAGTCTCAGTGTATCCCTATTCACAGGAAATCTCACTAAAGTGTCGGGAGTCTCGCTGCTAAATATCACGCTATCTCCTCTCAAAATCCTGACATTGTAGTAGGTGGCAAAGTTAGCCTTTTGCCATCTAAGAAAGAGAGTATCACCAGAAAATTCATACTCGTAATTAACATTACGAGGCTCCGGGGCATGCTCGGTGAAGTTTAAAAGCTCATCCATCCCTTCAATCCTCAAGTGAAAGGTATCAGCAGGATTGATATTTCCTCTGTATTCTCCAGGTCCTTCTTCGTCTAAAAAGACCGAGTTTAGATAAACATTGGCAAACATTACGGGATTTCCCATGTACTTTTTGACAAGCCTAACCGTGGCAACCGAGCTATCCAAATCAACGGTGGCATCGACACTAATAGTGTCCGGCACAAGCCCCCAGTATTTCATCTCACATCCAGTGAAAAGAACCAATAGAAGTATAAAAAGCCTTTTCATTCTTTTAGCAAAATGTAAATGCCGGCTGCTATGATTGTTAGAGGAACGATTATTTTCCAGATAAAGCTCATGCTGTAGAAAGCACCAAAGAGCAGGACTATTCCGGTGATGATCAGAATGATCGCGCCTACCCTTTCCCGTTTCT
This sequence comes from Caldifarciminota bacterium, assembly GCA_015489415.1. Classification (GTDB taxonomy): domain Bacteria; phylum Hydrothermota; class Hydrothermia; order B15-G9; family WFZT01; genus WFZT01. Next base: position 10,453 of record WFZT01000017.1, read on the forward strand.
TTTTATCCTCAACGGTATCTACAACAACTTCCTCCACTTCCACTTTTTCGGGAGGCTCCATGGGAATCATTATCCAGGCAAGAATATAGATGATGACCCCTACTCCATAGATAAACAGTAGGACCATAAGCAACCTGACAATCACAGGATCGATATCGAAATATTCAGCAAGGCCTCCGCAGACACCTGCTATGATTTTTTCCTTTCTTGATCTGTAAAGTCTTCTTGTCATAATCGGCACCTCGCCTTAAATTTTTTTAATACTAAACGAAAGGAGGTGAATTATGCAAGAGCTCCTTGAGGTTCCGATAGATGGCAAAAGGATAAAGATTGTTCAGGGTGATATAACTGAGGAGCATGTCGATGCGATAGTAAATGCAGCAAACTCCTATCTAAAACATGGAGGTGGAGTGGCAGGCGCCATTGTAAGAAAAGGTGGAAGAATTATTCAGGAGGAAAGTGATAAAATTGGCTATGTTCCAGTGGGGAAAGCAGCAATCACCACGGCTGGAAAGCTACCTGCAAAATACGTGATTCATGCGGTAGGGCCAAGGTGGGGCGAAGGCGATGAAGATAATAAGCTAAGGAGTGCTGTTTGGAGTGCCCTTGAACTTGCGACCGAGAAAGGCTTAAAGAGCATCTCTCTACCAGCGATTTCTTCAGGAATTTTCGGTTTTCCAAAAGAGCGGGCAACTAAAATTATCTTTGAAACTGTAGTTGATTTCCTGAAAAATGTTCCAACAACACTTGAAGAGGTGAGACTGTGCAACATCGACCGCTACACCTCTGATCTCTTTGTCAAAGTGGCAAAGGAGCATATCCAGAAAAACCAAAACTGACAAATTTTTAAGAATTCCTTTCAACTCAATTTTTCATAAATAGGAGTCGAAGTTCCGCAGAGTAAAGGGACAAATGAGATTCTCGTTGTTTTAAATGTCCAGTAATTATGTTACCCCTCACCTCAATCTTCTCCCCGCAAAAATTTATGCGGAGGTGGAAGTTTTCTTTTGCGAACGAGGTAGCAAAAACTTGAATATATAAAAGTCATTTTCCAAACTTTTACATGGAATAAGTTCCAGATGTAGCGTCTCACCTAACCTCACCTCGCAAGCTCAAAATAGTCCCCACCCCCGCTTGCTTCGCAAGCGGGGGAGGGCGAGGGAGGGGGCATTCCGCTTAAAAACTAAAAATCTTCAGATGTGGCTCCTTTGCTGAACCTCTTAAAAACTTTACTTCACATGCGAAGCCCGTACCAAAATTATAAAAAAACTTCCCCATCGCTTTTAGCGGGTTAGGGGCAATTCCGCTCACCATTCAATGACTATTGTAAGTAGAAAGGAAGTCATTTGCCCATTCGGCGAAATAACCTCCTTTGATTGCCTCGCGAATCTTCCTCATTAGTGAAATGTAGAAATATATGTTGTGATAAGTGGAAAGCACGGCCGCGAGCACCTCACCGGTATTGAAGAGATGCCTAATATACGACCTTGTGAAATTTCTACATACATAACAGTCACATTTCGGGTCAGGAGGACCAAAATCCCTTGAATATTTTGCATTTTTAATGACAAGTTTCCCTTCTGATGTGAAAAGCGATCCCGTCCGCCCATTACGTGTCGGAAGCACACAGTCAAACATATCTACTCCGTGCATTACGGCCCCTACGATATCCTCAGGGTATCCCACCCCCATTACATATCTTGGCTTTTCATTGGGCAACAATGGTGTGATCTCACGAATCACCCGGTCCATTTCAACTTTGGGCTCACCGAGGGCAAGGCCACCAAGGGCATAACCATCAAAATCAAGCTTTATAAGCTCCTCTGCTGCCCTACGCCTCAAATCAACATATACACTCCCCTGAACAATTCCAAAAAGGGCCTGGTTAGAACCGATTTTTTCCTTGTGTTTCTTAGCCCTTATTGCCCATTTAAGAGTGAGCTCCACATCCCGCGCCGCATCCTTCTTTGTAACCGGATAGGGTGAGGGATGGTCAAAAATCATGATGATATCTGCCCCTATGGCCTTTTCTATCTCCATCACCTTTTCAGGGGTGAAGACTACCGTACTTCCATCAATGTGAGACTTAAACTCCACCCCATCCTCACTGACTTTCCTCAAATCTGCAAGGCTGTGCACCTGGAATCCACCAGAATCTGTCAATATCCCTCGTTTCCAGTTCATAAATTTATGAATTCCACCGGCTTCCTCGATAAGCTTTTCACCTGGACGAAGATGAAGATGGTAGGTGTTGGAAACAATGATATCCACACCGATTTCCTCGAGGTCCTTTGGCATCATGGTTTTAACCGTCGCCTGGGTAGCCACAGGCATAAAGGCTGGCGTCTCGAAAGAGTATCTCTCTGTCGTTATCCTGCCTACACGTGCACCGGTCTTTGAATCCTCTGCTATAATTTCAAATTTAATCGCCATCTTCTATCTCCGTATAAACCAGGTATTCTCCATCTTTATCTTCCACTTCTACAATCTGCCCTTCGAAAAGGACTTTAAACCCTTCCATCTGGATATTTTTATAGCTAACGTTAATCCTCTCCCCGGTTTCTAAGATTTTGAGCAACCCCCTCCCTCTGTTGTCATCAAAGAAAAGGACTTTAGCCCTTTTTCTCATTAACTTTTGTAGTATCCTGCTGTGGAAGCAGAATCTTTACTTCATGTCTCTTGTAAAGGTCTTTTTTGAACTTATTCCACAGCTCCCTCTCTTTCTGCCTCTTTAATTTGTTAACTATGAGAAGTCTGACCTCCTTCAAACTCTTTACTCTCGGAGGTCTCCTCTTTTCAACTTTCAAAATCATGTATTCGCCATTTTTCAATGGGATAACACCGGAGATTTCTCCAACCTTTAGCTTAAAAGCCCATTTTGCAAGCTCCTTCGGCCTTGCTTTTGATGTGATTCCCATTATCAAACCGCCTTTGCTCGCATCAGGAGTTACAGAATATTTCCTGGCAAGAGAATCAAATGGCGCTCCTTTCTTGAGTTCCTCGAGAATTTTCTCGGCGAGCTTCTTATCCTTTACCACAATTCTCCTGACATCCGCTGTTCCCGGCACCTTAAACTCATCTTTGTGCTCGTTGTAATACTTTTTAACCTCGTCATCTGAGACTTTAACCTTATTTTTTACCTCTTCTTCATAAAGGGCACGCTGAAGAATCCTTGCGCGAGCATCTTCGATCTGCTTTCTAACTTTAGATTTCAGGTAAAGTTTCTTCGCCTCGGCCTCTTCTACCATGAGTCTTTTCTCTATCATCAAATTAAGGAGCTCCCTTTTGCCCTCTGGAGTTTCATACCTTTTTCTGACAAAAGGAGGTAGATTCTCGAGCTGCTCATCAAACTCAAGTTTGGTGATGGGCTTTCCATCCACAATTGCAACATACTCTTTAAAATTCTTCTTGAAGCATCTTTCAACCCCATCGAGTGCGTCCTCATAGTACTTGCTATTCCTGTACCTTGTTGCAACCTTTTCGTAACTCTTGGCCGCATCCACGTATTTGCCCATAGCCTCGTAAATCACACCCAGCCTGTAATAGACCTCATCCATGCGAGAATAGTTGTCAGAAAAGAGTGATTTTGCTTCCAGGACATACTTCAAGGCTGAATCCGGCTGGTTAAGCTTGTCGAGAGAAATATCCGCCATATCCAGAAGAGCCTCAAATTTGTCTTTTTTGGGGATATCAGCGGAATTTACGGCCTTTCTATACATTTCAAGTGCGTCCTGATACATACCCTGTTTTTCAAGCTGTTTTGCTTCCTTTATGTAGTTTTTATAGCCCTTAGCACTAAGAACAGACGCCACAAGCAAAAGGACTATCGCTGCCTTTGCTCTCATAATCACAACCTCCTATGTTAGTATTTTCAGAATCTGTAAAAAAATTGCCGTCCCAACCGGGATGGTAATGTTGTCGTCTATTTTTGTAATTAACAATTCAATAGACGTTGCTACAAGAGCAGATGAAACTCTCCACCAGAATGGAATTCCTCTGTAAAGTATTGCAATTATAATAGAAACCGCAAGGAATGATAAAGAACCTTCAAGGGTTTTCTTATCGCGTATTCTCCTTCTACCCAATGCCTGTCCAACTATACTTGCCACACCATCACCCAAAATTGTGTAAAAAAGAACAAGAGCCGCAATCTCTTTCGGAAACACAAGTGCCACGAAGAATGCTGAGCCAGCAAGGGTAGTGGCACCGGTTATCCCATTATTTTCATAATCCCTCATGTAACGGCCAAAAATGGACATAAAAATACACCTGACCCAGTCCACTTTTAACCTGAGAACGTCCACGGTAAGAAAAAGGAGAAACCCTGTACCAAGGAGAATTTTTATTGTCCTATAGGGAATATAGAAAAAGGAAACGGGTACAAAAACACCGGAGAGATGGATCAGCTTCCTTGTAAGCTCTCCAGTGGTGAGATGATTAGAATTTGAATGCAACTGAGAATTTGTTTGATGGGCCAAGGTCAGCATGTCCCACGTAACCGTAGTCGAAGATCAACCTTTTGACGCTAAATCCAAAACCAAATGTAAACCTTCCTCTGTCAATTCCAATTCTGACTCCCGCATGCCTTTTAAATCGGTATTCGAAACCAAAGTGAGGCTCAAATGAGACACGACCGACATTATAAGTAGCACTCCTCTCTCTTCCTTCAAAATACACATCAAACTGAGTCCCAAGAACTATGCGTTTCTTAATCGTAGCTGTGGCCCCAAGGTTTATCGAGGGATAAACATACTCGCTATGTCCTTTCCAGAAAATGGGAGTTCCAGTGACATCCCTTAACACTATACCAAGGGCGAAAGGCCCGCTGGCTTTAAATATTCCCACATCCAGGCCAAATCCATTTCCAGCAGTGACAGCGAGGTTTTCATGGAGAATTTTCAACTTTATCCCGGCATCGAATTGGGAGAATTTTTTTACAAAACTCATCGTCACAAGAAAAGTTGAGTATGAGAGCATGTCTTTGATGTAAATATTACCTTCGGAAATCCCCTGAGCAGAATCTCTAAGAGCTGTTTCCTTTATGTTTCCAGCAGAGATTATGGAAATCCCAATAGCAGCCCCTCTCCCACTCTGGTTCCTTTTAGAAAAACCGATGAAATTATACGTGGCAAGACCGCTGAAAAGGGATGTGTAATTGAAAAGCCCGGTTTTACCTTCAGATATTAATGCGGGGTTGAAGTAAAAACCGAAGGGAGAGGAATTGAGGGCCACGCCAACTCCCCCGAATCCCGTGGCCCTCACTCCTGGATTCAATTCAAATATTTCACCTGCGTATTTTGTTGCAAAAAGCGGTAAAGCTAAAAGTATCAAAAAGAAGGATTTTTTCATCCTTCAGCTTTGGCTTCCTCCTTTTGAGGAAGGTACTTGTCAATGTATTCTCTTCTAATACGGGCAAGCTCGGACCTCGGGAACATGGAGAGTAGCTCCCATCCCACTGCAAGTGTTTCTTCGATGGTCCTCGCCTTCTCACCCTGATTGATCATTTCCCATTCAAATCTTTCGGCAAATTTGAGATATTTTCTGTCAATTTCAGAGAGGGCATCTTCACCAACAATAGCCACAAGTCTTCTCATATCTTTACCACGTGCGTAAGAGGCGTAAAGCTGGTTGGCAAGCTCCCTGTGGTCCTCCCTCGTTTTCCCTTTCCCGATTCCAAGATTCATCAAACGGGAAAGTGAAAGGAGAACATCAATTGGAGGGAAAACACCGATTCTGTGCAATTCACGTGAGAGTACGATCTGACCCTCTGTGATGTAACCTGTTAGGTCAGGAATAGGATGCGTCATGTCATCATCTGGCATGGTGAGAATGGGAATCTGTGTGACAGAGCCCTTTCTCCCTTTAATCCTTCCAGCCCTTTCATAAATCGTGGCAAGGTCTGTATACATGTAGCCCGGATATCCACGACGTCCAGGCACCTCTTCCCTTGCTGCACCGATCTCACGCAACGCCTCACAGTAGTTGGTCATGTCCGTGAGGATAACAAGAACGTGGTAGTCAAGCTCAAAGGCAAAGTACTCAGCAACTGTGAGTGCGTATCTTGGCGTAAGAAGCCTCTCAATTGTTGGGTCATCGGCAAGGTTAATAAACGCAATCAGCTTTGAAAGTGCTCCGGTCTTTTCAAATTCCTGCAGGAAGTAAGTATACTCTCTCTGCGTAATTCCAATAGCTCCAAATACCACAAGGAATTCCTCACCTTCGCCCCTCACTTCAGCATTACGGATAATCATTGCAGCAATTTCGTTAGCTGGCAGACCTGCGCCAGAGAAAATAGGCAACTTCTGCCCACGAACAAGTGTATTAAACCCGTCAATCGCAGAAATTCCAGTCTGAATAAAGTCTGAAGGCTTATCCCTTGCGATTGGGTTTATTGGTAAACCGATGATGGGCAATCTCTTCTCTGGAATAACAGGTGGAAGTCCATCAATGGGCTCTCCCCTTCCGTTGAAGATTCTACCGATCATGTCCCTTGAAACACCGAATCTCACCACGTCCTCGAGCAGTCTAATTCTTGTGGTCTTTACATCAAGGCCAAGGGTACCTTCCAGAACCTGAATAACTGCATAGTCTTCAGTGACTTCCAGCACCTGGCCTGATTTCTTCTGATCTTCTCCAACAAGTATCTCTACCTGCGCGCCATAGGAGAGTTCTTTGGCCTTCTCAACAATTAAAATTGGTCCGGATATATAAGTTACGTTGGTATATTCCTTTGTGGTTAAATCCATATTTCCTCTCCCTCAGGTTTTGTAAGTTTTTCAAGCTTAAAGAGTGTCCCTTTATATGTCAAGCTAACATGAGTGTGTTCGAAAATATCGCCTCTATTTATCCTTTTGTGCAGTGTAAGTGAGGTGAGTAGAAATGAGATGTTAAAAATTAACTAATTCCAGATTTTCCAGTTTGAACATAATAAGTAGCAAAACTCCCTCCCTTCCTCTGGAAGGGAGGTTGGGGTGGAATGGAAAAAATTAATTTAACAAAGGTATCCAAGCATAATTAGGAATATTATTTCCTTGGATATTCTGAAGAATGTTAAACTTACCCCATTCTCCCCTGACCCTCCTTCCCGCAGGGAAGGAGGGGGAATTTACTAACTGATCTGCAATTATCAGTTATAAAGGCCCGTTGAACAAGGCAGGAACTAAAATTTGGATTTTTAGAACAACCTCAGCTAACATGAGTGAGAATATTTTCAAACTTAAAATACTCCTTTCCCCGCTCAAATACTTGTAGGGAGAGAAGATTAAAGGAGAGCGACCACAGCTGGCAAAATTCCGATTAAAGTACATAAATCCGCTCTTCCACAAATTTAAAGAGGAGCAAGGTGAGGGTCAACATCTTAAAATTTCTAATCAAAAATCCTTCAATCTCCCTCTCCCGCAATCGGGAGAGGGGTGGGGTGAGGGCTTTCATCTAAAATTTTTATAGATTTTCAAGCGGAATGCCCCCCAAATCCATCCCCACTTGCTTTGCAAGTGAGGATGGCGAACTTAGACCCAGCTATTCCACAAATGTAGATATAGAGAATGATTTTTCGAACAGACTCTCCTTACCTTGACGGCATAGGGATGCGAAGTTATAATCCCATAATGATGGCATTTTTGCTGCTAATATTCCTCAGTGTGCCAAAGATTTTCGTCGCGGACTACCAGGGGATTATCAGTCCTATAGCTGCAGAGTACATGACTCGAGTCATATCAGAGGCTGAAGACTCCCATGCGGAATTGGTCATCTTTACCCTCGACACTCCCGGTGGACTCGATCAGTCCATGAGAATGATTGTCAAGAAGATAATGAACTCCTCGGTCCCCGTTTGCGTTTACGTCTATCCTCCAGGGGCAAGAGCCGCTTCTGCCGGTGTTTTCATCACACTCGCAGCCCATATCGCCGCCATGGCACCTGGCACCAATATCGGTGCAGCCCATCCCGTATCATTTGGTCAAAAAATGGATTCCACGATGGTTGAGAAGGTAACCAATGACGCCGTTGCATACATAAAATCCATTGCAAAAGAAAGAGGACGTAACGAGAAGTGGGCAGAAGACGCGGTCAGAAAATCAGTTTCCATTCCCGCTGATGAAGCAGTGAAGAAAAAGGTTGTTGACCTCATTGCGACCAGCATAGATGACCTGCTTAAAAAAATTGACGGTAGAAAGGTCGAGGTCAACGGCAGGACAGTGGAACTCCATACAGCCAATGCTCAGCTTATAAAGATTCATATGGGATTCAGAGAGAAATTACTTGCCATCCTCGCAAATCCCAACGTTAGCTACATTCTCATGATTCTTGGATTCTATGGCCTGTTCTTCGAGCTCTCGCATCCCGGATCAATTTTACCGGGTGTCATCGGAGCCATCAGCCTAATCCTTGCTTTTTACTCTTTCCAGGCATTACCGGTTAACTATGCCGGTGTATTCCTCATTCTCCTTGCAATGATATTTTTCATCGCAGAGGTAAAGGTTCAAAGTCATGGACTCCTTGCAACTGGAGGTGTAATTTCCCTTATACTTGGCTCACTCATGCTCTACAACACAAGTGCCTCATTTATGCGTGTAAATTATTCCACGATCGCAGTTGTCGTTGCATTGACCCTCGCCTTTTTCCTCTTTGTAATTGCCAAAAGTGTTGAGGCCCTGAGAAGAAAACCTGTTACCGGCTTCAATGGCCTCGTTGGTTTGAAAGGTATAGTCAAAACAAAGATTACCCCTGAAAAACCCGGCACAGTTCTTGTGCACGGAGAGCTCTGGACGGCAAAGTCCGGCCAGGTCATCAATAAGGGAGAAGAAATTAAAGTTGTGGATACAGAAGGATTCACCCTTATTGTTAAAAAATTGAAGGAGGAAGAAAAATGAAAAAATTGGGCATTCTTTTGATTGCAGCTCTATTGATTGCAGGAGGGTGTGTAACAAGGGTTAAGAGAGTTCCGCCAAAGCAGGTGATTGACCTCTCAGGCCGCTGGAACGACACAGATTCACGCCTCGTGGCTCAGGCTATGGTAAACGATTGCCTTAAAAAACCATGGCTCAGCCATTTTATGGCTAAATGTGGGCGTAAACCCGTCATAGTAGTGGGAGAGATTAGAAATCTCTCGAGCGAGCATATCCCTGTCCAGACATTTATAAATGATATTGAGCGCGCATTTGTCAATTCCGGTGAAATCAGAGTGGTTGCAGATGCTGCTGAAAGACTCCAGCTTCGAAAAGAGCGCAAGGAGCAGATCGACTGGGCATCACCCCAGACGAGAAAGAGACTCAGAAACGAGCTTGGAGCCGATTTTATGATGTTAGGTGATATCTCCTCGATAGAGGACAGGGAAGGGGGCAAGAAGGTCATTTTTTATCAGGTTGATCTGGAGCTCATTAACCTCGAGACAAACGAAAAGGTCTGGATCGGCACGAAGAAGATTAAAAAATACATTTCTCGCAGCATCGTAAAGCCGTAAGGTGAGATTCAGACTTTTAGTAATTTTTTCTCTCTTTTTCACGTCCTGCACGGTAAGGTATTCTGTCAGGATCGGCGGAGTTTTATACAATCTAAAGGAAGGCAACTTCGAATTTGCCAGCGAGGCTGTAAAAAATAACCTCAAAAAGGGCTCCCTGCTGTACAATCTCGAGCTCGGTACAGTCGAACACTACGCAAAAAATTACAGAGAATCCAACAAACTCTTTGATGCCGCTGAAAATCGCGCAGAAGAGCTTTACACAAGGTCAATCAGCAAGCAGACGGCTTCAGTTTTTACAAATGAAAACGTCAAACCCTACCGTCCGGAGGATTACGAATATGTTTTCATCAACTACTTCAAAGCCTTCAACTACTATTTTTCCGGTAAAATCAACGATGCGGTCGTCGAAGCTCGAAAGGTGGACAACAAGCTGAAATTTTTAAATGATAAACAGAAAAGAACCTACAGGGACGACGCTTTCATGGAATTTTTATCCGGTATTTTCCATGAAATAGCAGGTGAATACAACGATGCACTGATCTCATACAGACGGGCCTATAAGAGTTACATTGAAGAATACCATAAATTTTACGGTATCGGGGTGCCTGAGTTTCTCTTTAAATCATTCAAATGGGCAGCTTACAGGACCGGGATTGAGCTTGCTTTTCTGGATACAGTCAAGTTTTCACCAGAAAATGGAGCTGTGATTGTAATCCTCGAATACGGCTTTATTCCTCAGAAAAGAGAGGGTTTTACTGATGTGCTGTGGGACGATGAGCACGGGCACCGGAGGTGGATCAGAGTTGCATTCCCCTATCTGCCTGACACTGAGATAACTCTGCCTCCTTCAATCAGCGTGATGCTGGGTGGTCAAAAAGGGGCTCCTGAGATAGCAGAGCCCCTTTATCGCATTGCAAAAAGAAGTCTTGAGGACAAAAAGGGACGAATAATCGCAAAAGCACTCCTGAGGACTGCTGTAAAATACGGCACACAGATGGAGATTGAGAAAAAGCTCAAAAAGAAATCAGAGGTGCTATCTGATATAGTTGGTTCCATTATCAATATTTTCAATGTGGCAACAGAGAGGGCAGATACGAGAGAATGGGGAACATTGCCAGCTCTCATCTCTGTGGCATATTTTGACGTCTCTCCCGGAACTTACCCCTTGCATGTCAGCGTGGGGAACCGTTTAATTTTAGAAGATACAGTGAAGGTTAGAACCGGAGAGATTAAACTATTTAAAGTTCGAGCTTTTTGACAGTGAGACTGTTCGAAAATGTTCCCCTGGTTATTTTGTAGCTGTGAATAGATTGACCAGAAAAGTGAGGTCAAACAAGTTTCTTTAAGCATGTTAAGTAGCAAACTCCCTCCCTTCCGCTGGAAGGGAGGGTTGGGGTGGAATGGATAAATTTAGTGCTATGTTCTGGAATATCGATCCATTAGATATTCTAAAGATTGTAAATCTTACCCCATTCTCCCCTGACTCCTCCTTCCTC
>WFZT01000018.1 GCA_015489415.1 Caldifarciminota bacterium
CTACGCTCAATATTTGAACACTCTCTTTATACGGTATAAACGAATATATCCTTCCGGTAAAAATTGTTGATTTAGTGCGAAAAATTGAATTTCCCGCCCAGATTGCGTTGTATAAATATACATGAAAAGCAAAAACATGGGTGATGTCAGACCTTATTCCTCCTCCCACGCACAAAGTGCGTGGGAGGAGGATAGGAGGGGGGAATTTTTGAACGAGCTCATCAGGAAATTGACAGTGTTTAGGTATACGGATAATATGAAAACATGATGAAGAAGCTGCTCCCCATTTTCATAATATTGATGTTGGCTGCCTCGTGCGGCAAAAAAAGTGAAGTTAAACTTTCGGTTCACCCACAGCATCCGGCAATTGGCGAGAAGCTGACTATCTCCTGGCAAAAACCTGTCTATGGCTTTCTCTGGATTCAGGAATTCTACGGCGATCCACCGGTTTATAGAAAAATAGCCATACTGCCCATCAAAGGCGAGAAATCCTATACGGTAACCCCTGAGGATTCCACCTATCTCGTGCTCTTTGCACTCGAAGACACGGCAACGAAAACTTTTTACCCTGCAAAAGAATGGAACTACGTTGTGTTCAAAGAGAATGGCAAACTTTCAGTAAGAGCCTATTTTGCCCTTCTCAGCAACGGTATCGTTTCTCCTGATTCCATACCTTCAGAGCTCAAGAATTCTTGTCTCCTTGCGCAGTTTTACGCTAAAGAGAATCCCGAAAATCTTCTTAATTCCAATGACCAGGAATGTCTCCTTGGTGGCTTTCTTGCTTCCTACGTTGCTGTCCATGATTCGAATTTTGCGGCTAAGTTTTACGAAAAGCTCAAAGGGCCAGGGAAAACCTTTGCTGAACTCATTCAGACTTCCATGAATCCTTACGGAGAAATCAGAAGAAGCCAGGAAGCGGCAGACAGATTCTGGGAAATATATCAAAATGCCCCCGGTGCCCGTGGGATGGTTCGCAGTTTTAAGCTCTTTAGATGGTTTGTGACGAGGTACTTCATGCCCCCTGAGAGATTTGACCAGTATTGTTCATACATCAATTCTTTGAGACATCTCACCATGTACGATTTTTACGTGTTAGAAGACAAAGCCGTATGGCCCCAGGTTGACACCTCGCGTCTTTCATTCATCCTGGCAAAAGAAAAAGAGATAGTGGATGATACCTTAAATATCAGGTGGGACTATGCTTTCAAATTGAGAGCTCCTTCGGATTTTGACAGGATCAGGACAGCAACGGTCAATGATTACCTGAAAAATCTGACGAGGCTTTACCTTGCAAAAGAAGACTATGAAAAAGCCTATACCACCATCAAGAAATTTGTCGGTTATAAAGACCTCTTTACTCTATGGGACGAGGATCTCTTGCTCTATGGTGAGGCCGCGCTTGAGGCAAGTCATCTTGAAGAAGCTGAGAAGGCGCTCACCATCGCAAGATACTTCCACCAGGATACATCTGCCACTAATTTACTCAAAAAGGTGTGGAAGAAAAAACACACAGGGATGACTTTTGCAAAATACATGGCATCGCTAAAGGATACCCTCAAAACCTGGCTGCCCAAGGCACCGTCTTTTAATGTCAGGACACTTGATGGTAAAACTTTTGTGCTCGATTCCCTGCGCGGGAAAGTGGTCGTTTTGAACTTCTGGGCAACCTGGTGCAGTCCTTGTAGAAGGGAAATCCCCGAGTTGAATAAATTGGTGGATAAATATGGCAACAGGGTTGTATTTATCGGAATCACAGACGAGGATTCTGCGCGAGTGGTAAAATTCCTAAAAAAACAGCCCTTTAAATATCACATCGTTGTAAACGGCAAGGATGTCCGGAAGCTTTACCATGTCAATGCATTCCCCACACACTTCATGATATCTCAGAGCGGTTATATTGTTTTTAAACAGGTAGGGTATATCCCGGGAACAGCAAAGAGACTCGAGGCAGAGATAGAGAAACTGCTAAAGTAACTGGTAGAATAAGACCAGGCTAAAGATTGCTGAAACAACGAGTGTCACGAGGCTGAATATGTTATTAAACTTTGTGTTTGTCTCATTACCCATCACATTTCTGTCGTTGCTTACTTTCAGGAGGACAAAGACAAGAAGAGGCAGAAGCAACCCATCGAGCACCTGACTGTAATAGAGGGCATCAACAGCGGAAATAGGTGATAAATCGATCAAATCTCCGATAAATAATGAGCCAAGAAAAATTATATAGAATCCCTTCGCGTCACTGACCTTGTTCTCAA
>WFZT01000019.1 GCA_015489415.1 Caldifarciminota bacterium
ATTCCTTCCCCTATTCCTGTTGCTGAGGCACCGCCGAAGCTTGTGGCGTAGGTTCCAGCTCCGATTAATGGCGTATCACCCACTCTGCCAAATAGTTTGAAAAACACACCTCCTGTGGATGTCCCTGCCACAATTTCACCATCGGAGATTGCAACACATCCCACGGTGCCTCCAAGGAGCTCTGGGTGTTTTTTGATTAACTCCTGCATCTTATGCCAGGGGAGCTCCGCCTCGCCTGTTTCAAACTTCTCCTTAAGTTCCATCCATTTCTTTCTACGCTCCTCCGTAATGGGATTGTAATATTCGAATCCCATGGCGCGGGCAAATTTCATTGCCCCCTCACCAGCGAGTAAAACGTGGTCTGTTTCCTCCATGACCTTCCTTGCAAGAAGTATTGGATTTTTGATGTTTTCAACCCCGGCCACAGCTCCCGCTTCGAGTGTTGACCCCTTCATGATGGATGCATCCATCTCCACCCGACCGTCGAGGGTTAAAACTGCTCCCGTGCCCGCGTTAAAAACCGGATTATCCTCAAGGGACATTACAGCCCTCACGCATGCTTCAACAGGGTCCCCGGATTTCCTCAAATATTCATAGCCTGTTTGTGCCGCCTCTCTCACACCTTCCTTAGCCTTTTCCCATTTCTCGAGGGGCCATTTGCCTGAACCGCCGTGAACAATTATCCCTTTCATACTGCCTCCTTTCAGGAAATTTCTGTTTAGTATAAAATACACTGCCTGGCCATACCAGAGACTCATTGGATGCGTTACAATTAAAAACTCATGAGAATTTTACACATAACCACTGCGTATCCAAGACGGAGAGGAGACATAATTTCCCCCTGGCTTGTGAGGATGCTGATTAGACTTAAAAAGAGGGGACACCGGGTTTCTGTTTTTACCTCTTCTTATCGCGGAATGGGTAATCAGGTAACGGATGGCATACACGTGTTCAGGTTCAGGTATGCCCCTAAAAATCTCGAAATTCTCACCCACGATATGGCGGTCCCCGAGCGGATGAAGCAGGGGGTTAAGTTTAAACTGCTGGTTTTCCCCTACATTGGCTCAGGGATTTTTCATGCCGCGACTTTCCCCGTAATGCACGACATTGTTCACGTTCACTGGCCCATCCCTCATATACTTTTTGGGCTTCCTATGAAATATCGTTGGAAAGCCCCACTTTTCCTCTATGTCCACGGAGGAGAGCTGAACTTTCTGAAAAAATTACCGGGGACTATGAAAAAAGTTTTCATCAATATGATAAACCGCTCTGATTACATAACAGTGAATTCGTCTTACACAAAGGGATTGGTTGAAGCCCTTGGCGTGAAAGTGCCTATTGAGGTTATACCTTTCGGAAATCCACATGCTGATAGATTGGTGAAATTCAGTATGGAGAAGCCAAGACGCATACTTTTTGTAGGAAGATTGATTAGAGTTAAAGGGCTGGATGACTTGATCAGGGCCTTTAAAATCGTAAGAGAGAAGTTTCCGGATGCAGAATTGAGACTCGTAGGGGAAGGCCCTATGCGAAAAGAGCTTGAGAATCTTGCTCGCGAGCTTGGAGTTCCGGTAACGTTTGCCGGCTATAAGTCGGGCAGGGAGCTTGAAGAGGAGTACCTTTCTGCCGGGATTTTTGTGTTACCTTCAAAAGTTGATGAGATTGGACAGACAGAAACACTTGGAGTGGTCACTATTGAGGCACTTTCATACGGCCTCCCGGTGGTTGCTTCGAACATAGGTGGCATACCCGACGTGATTATTAATGAGGAGACAGGTCTCCTATTCGAATCCGGGAATTATCAGCAACTTGCAGAAAAGATTATTACTATTTTTGAGAATCCTGTATTTGCTGCTGAGCTTGTAGAAAAGGGGCAGAAACATATAAGTGAAAATTATTCCTGGGACAGGATAGTGGCAAGACTTGAGAATCTATACCGGAAGGCCCTTGCAAAAAGGCGATAATTAACGGGGGTATGCCTTTTGTAGCATCACTGAGCTTGTCTGAAAACGTACTTCTGTTTATCTTTTCGTGCGGCGCGTAAGTAATTCAAGATTTTCCACTTTGGGCATGACAAGTATCGAAACTCCCTCCCTTCCTCGAGGAAGGAAGGAAAACTCTACCGGCTGGTCCGCTATTGTCGGTGAAGTTACTGGGATCGGCTGGAAGAGGTGATATCTAAAACTTAGGATTTTTAAAACAAGTTTGAGAATCACTTAATTTTCTGTGTTCAAAATCAGCTCGGTTGGTCTGAATTTTGCAAGCTGGCCACAGGCACCCCCAACGTCCCTGCCCTTGGAAGCGCGCAGGGTCACTGTGTGAGGGAGTTTTTGAAGCCTCTTTATAAACTTCTCAATTTCCCTATCTGTTGGCGCACGAAACAGTGCACCGGGATAAGGGTTGAATGGGATCACGTTGATTTTTGAAGGTATCCCGCTTACAAAATCCTCGAGTGCCTCAATATCCTCTTCACTGTTGTTAAATCCGGGAAGAAGCAGATATTCGAAGGTGATCCATCTTTTCTTTTGCTCATAATACTGGATTATAGCCTTCCTGAGCTTATCGAGCGGATATGCCTTGGCAACCGGCACGATTTGAGCCCTTTTTGACTGTATGGCAGAATGGAGAGAAACCGCCAGTTTCACCTGCCTGTCAAACCGGGCAAGCTCGTAAATTCCAGGGATTATCCCCACTGTTGAGACCGTTATTTTCCTCGACCCGATATTGAGGCCGATATGCGAGTTGAGTGTGTATATTGATTTTTTGACCTCATCAAGATTAACGAGTGGCTCTCCCATACCCATGTAAACCACATTCGTGATGCGGAGGTCTGGCTGATTTAAAAAAGACCTCATAAATTTCTGTACCTGAAGCACCTGATCTGCTATTTCCCATGATTTGAGGTTTCTTGTGAATCCAAGTGACCCGGTGGCGCAAAACTTACAGCCCATGGGACAACCTACCTGCACGGACACACAGACGGTTTTTCTATCCCTATCTGGAATAAAGACACTCTCAATCTCTTTTCCATCCTCAAGCTCAAAAAGAAATTTCACACTGCCGTCCTTTGAGGGGAAATAGGCCTTTAGTTTAAGCTCTCCAACATAGCCGAGTTCCTTGAGCTTCTCGCGAGCCTTCTTCGAAATATCGGACATTTCGTCAATGGACGTAACGCCCCTCTTCCACATCCAGCGGTAAATCTGAGAGGCCCTGAATCTCGTCTCACCTATAGAAGCCATAAGGTCTCCGAGGGCTTTTATATCGAGGGATTTAAAATTCACCATCTATTCAAACTTCCTTTTGATGTAGGGGAGTATGTGATTGTCGATAATGTGCTCAATCATTTCCCGAACAATTCGGTAAAAAGAAATCTGGTGACCAATGGGGTCAGGAACCTCTTCACCATCTGGCGAGAACATCCTCGCCACATTTTTATCTGACATTTCTTTAACCCTTTCGAGGTGATACCTCTCCATGCAGTAAATGATATCAGCCGCTTTTATATCCGATTCGGTCAGCCTTTGGGACATGTGGGGACCTACCCGGTATCCCTTCTCGAGCAAAACTTCCATTGCGAACTCGTTCATGGGCATTCCATTCAGAGCGTCTGTTCCACGGGATACCGCTTCGACATTCAATATAAGGTCTGACCCGAGCTTGTTTTTCAATATCCAGGTGGCCATCGGGCTTCGGCAGGTATTACCCGTGCAGAGGAAAATTATATTCAAAATCACATCTTCGCCAAATTTTATCTCCTGACCGAGTGTGTCTTCAATGTCAAGAAGACTCACGGGGCCCTTTCGAAGAAGTACTGGCGGATTCTTTGAGACGTCCAGCACAGTTGACGGCTGGTTACCATCTGCATCCTCAGGGTAAACAAAATCAACGAGGTTCCCCAGCTTCCTCTCAACGTCTTTGTAGCTGAACATTGGTGGTTGACCCGAAATATTGGCACTGGTAGAGGCAAGAGGAAAATCTATGCGCGCGAGCAAATCTTTTACAAAGGAATGGTCTGGAATGCGTATGCCAATTTTCCCTGCATCTGAAACAACTGTTTCCGGTGCTCCATCGGTGGCTTTGAAAACCAGTGTCAGAGGCCCGGGCATAAATTTTTCTATCAAAATCTTAACAGCTGGATCAATTTCCGCGGCTTTCTCGATCCATTCCTTTGAATGGGGAAAAACTGTAAATGGCTTTTCTTTTGGGCGTTGCTTTATTTCGTAAATTCTCTCTACAGCTTCTTTGTTTGTGGCATCGGCAACAAGTCCAAAAACGGTTTCCGTTGGAATTGCCACTACGCCGCCATTCTTTAAAATTTCAACGACTTTTTCAATCATGTTTTACCTCGTGAACTGAAATCCCCAGAAGATTGCAGGATAATCGGTTAATGGAACAGTAAATTCCATGGTAAGTCCAAACGGAATTTTGTTAAAGTAACTGCTCCCCTTCTTTCTCTTTAAATCAACTCCCAGAAATATTGCGTTAAATTCCCGGAATTCCTTGATGTCGTTTAATTTTACATCCTTATAGGCCAGCATCCTGTAATCTGGAGCCCTCATTATTGTCCAGCCCCAGTATAGTGAGGAGTATAGTGAGAGCCTCTTTGAGAAAATCAGGTCAGCTCGGAGGGAAATTCCCTGTGCTACAGGATGATAGGCCATGCCTGCTATTATCGCGCCTGAGAGGAAAAGGTTCTTTTCGTTCAGAAACTGGATTTTTGTGAATGGGCCAAGTCCCTCACCGAGTGAGCCTCTCATCCCAAAGTCCACGTTTTTCGATGCCCCGTACATGAGATATCCACCGATATTTGGATAAATGAAGGCTCCCTTATTGTGTTCTTTTGACTTTTCCTTGACAGAATTATCGAAATACAGAGGCATATTGGCGTACCATCCGGCGTTAACATCTCCCGGTTTCAAGGACTCAGCTGTCTGGAAGGTTCCGAAGAAGCACCCCTCAAGCAGGAAGACAAAAGGCAAGAGCAAGAAGAATCTTTTCATCACATTAAATATGGAGCCCACGACCGGACTCGAACCGGTGACCTCGTCCTTACCAAGGACGTGCTCTGCCGCCTGAGCTACGTGGGCTTAAATTAAAAAGAGCGGGAGACGGGATTCGAACCCGCGACACCCAGCTTGGAAGGCTGGAACTCTACCAGCTGAGTTACTCCCGCCTTTTTAAATGGTGGAGGGGGGAGGATTCGAACCCCCGAAGGCAAAAGCCACCAGGTTTACAGCCTGGCCCCTTTGGCCGCTTGGGTACCCCTCCACCAATTGGTTTCGTTTCACTGGAGCTGGCGGAGGGATTTGAACCCCCGACCTGGTGATTACAAATCACCTGCTCTACCACTGAGCTACGCCAGCCCATTTCAAAGACCGCGTCAAACGGTATATTAATTTAACCGACTACCCCTCTACCGTCAAGAAGTTTGTGGGATAGGTGTTATCAATCCCGAAATGTTTTCCCGGGCATTCAGGTCTCTCACCTGAATGTTTTCAATGTTAGGGCATCTCCCCGCGCGAAGCACGGGAAGATGCCCTAAGGCTTAAAAACTAAAAATTTCAAAATGTTACCCCTCACCTCAATCCTCTCCCCGCAAAGAATTTATGTGGGGAGAGGAAGTTTTTTAAAAAGCCAGAACCAATTGTTGAGCCTGCAATCTATGCCCGTATGGTGAGTGAGTCTCATATCTTACAAGCACCGCTTGTAAGGTAGACCACTAAAAGTGCTTAACTCTCAGGCGAAGCTTGTGCCCAAAAATTTACAAAAGATTCTTCTCTCCCTCACGCTTGGCGCGGGGGAGATATTCTGGGTGGGGGCATTCCGCCTGAAATCCTGAAAATTCAAGATGTAAACCCTCACCCCACCCCTCTCCCGCAAAGCGGGAGAGGGAGTTTTATCTTTTCTTGAAAGGAATTTTTAATCCCTAACTCCGTACAAATTAAGTAATATTTTTATCAAAGCAATCCTGATTCCAAAATTCAAATCTCTTTTTTGCCCTATTTCCCAGCCAATTCCACTCTTCCTCTCCTTACTCCTTGACAAAAATATTCACCTTGCTGTATATTACTTATTAAGTAATATGAGCAAGTATCCTGACTGGGTCACTAAACATAAGAAAAAAGGAACCGCCATCCATAAGATCGGCAATAATTACTACCTCTATGAAGTCACAAGTCTCTGGGATAGCAAATTGGGAAGACCAAGAAAAATTACCAAAAAATACTTGGGTGTTATAACACCGGAAGGACTTAAAGAACCCAAGTATAGACGTAGCACCCCCTCCACTGTAAAAGAGTATGGAGCAAGCCAGCTTATAATTCATCAGAACAGGGAAATAATAGATAGCTTAAAAGAAATATTCCCTCAATGGTGGGAAGAAATCTTTATCCTCTCGGCAATAAGGTTTATGCATAATTCTCCTTTAAAGAACATGAGGATTTACTATGAGGATAGTTGGCTATCGGAGGAGATTAAAGGGGTGAGGTTAAGTGATAAAGTACTGCATACCCTTTTTGAAGAAGTTGGGAGAGATAGGGGAAGGATAGTAAAATTTTTAAGAAGATTTATAACCGAGGGTGAAAATCTTCTTATTGACTTAACGCATATATTTTCTTTATCAAGAAGTATGAGTCTTGCAGAGAGGGGATACAACATAGAGTTTAATTTCACTCCTCAGGTAAATCTTTTATTCATGTTTTCGTTTAATCGTCGGTTTCCATTATTTTACAGGGTATTGCCTGGGAGTGTGCGGGATGTATCAACAATGAAGGCCACGATAGAGGAGAGCGGGGTAAAAGATGTGATAGTCATAGGGGATAAGGGTTTTTATTCAAGGAAGAATGTTGAATTATTTGAGGAGAATGGTATCGATTATATTTTGCCTTTGAGGAGGAATAATAAGTTAATAGATTATGGGGTATTGGAGAGTGGTAGAAGGGAAGAGTTTGACGGGTATTTCAAATTCAATGGTAGATATATTTGGTATTACAGAGTCAAAGGCGTAGAGCTACCATTGTGGGTTTACCTTGATGAGAGATTGAAGGTGGAGGAAGAGGAGGATTATTTAATGCGAATAGAGACACATCCAGAGGATGGATATACAGAGGAGAGGTTTTACAAGAAGTTGCCGAGGTTTGGGACAATAGCGTTACTAACGAACAGGAGGGATTTAACAGCGGAGAAGGTATACAAGTATTTCAAGAGTAGGGTTCAGATAGAGATATTATTTGATACGTTGAAGAACATTTTGATGGCGGACAAGAGCTATATGAGGTCAAGCTATGCAATGGAGTGCTGGATGTTTATAAACTATCTTGCGCTTGTATATTATTACAAGATTTATCATTTATTGCTTGAGAAGGGGCTTTTGAGGAAATACACACCGCAAGATGTGGTGTTGTATTTAAGCAGGTATAGGAGGGTAAAGATATCAAAGGAATGGATAGAGGTGGAGATACCGAAGAAGACGCGAGATTTAATAGAGAAATTAAATCTGCCTATTACTTAAAAATACGGAGTTAGGGTTTAATATGTAGCCCCTCGCCTCAATCCTCTCCCCGCAAAGAATTTATGCGGGGAGAGGAAAATGCTTTACGAGTCGCAGGAAAAATTTTTGAATTCCATAAATTCGATGCAGTCTTTTTAATTTTGATGGAAATGAAATATTAGACAATTGTATGGGATCCGGGGAAAGTAATCATTAATCGCGAATCGAGTGAGACAAAATCTAAAAATTCCTCTCCCCCACAAGCTCCGCTTGTGGGGGAGAGGTAGGGAGGGGGCATTCCGCTTGAAAACTCTAAAAAGTCAATATGTTGTCCATCACATCTATCCTCTCCCTGCAAAGTATTTATACGCGCAGTATTTTGCATTTGGAAATA
>WFZT01000020.1 GCA_015489415.1 Caldifarciminota bacterium
ACCCCATCGTCCTCCCTGACAGCGGTTTACACCCCGAAGGGCTTCATCCCGCACGCGGCGTCGCTGGGTCAGGGTTTCCCCCATTGCCCAAATTTCTAGCCTGCTGCCTCCCGTAGGAGTGGGGCCCGTGTCTCAGTGCCCCTCGGGCCGGCCACGCTCTCACGCCGGCTACCCGTCACAGGCTTGGTGGGCCTTTACCCCACCAACTACCTGATAGGCCGCGACCCCCTCTTCCGGCGCCAGCTTGCAAAGCAGAGGCCAGCTTTCACCTCCTCAGGATGCCCCAAGGAGGCTGTATGGGGTATTAGCACGCCTTTCGGCGCGTTATCCCCCACCGGAGGGCAGGTTAGTCACGTGTTACTCCGCCGTCCGCCGGTTTACTCCTCCCCCGAAGGGGAGTTTCTCCCACGACTTGCATGGCTAAGACACGCCGCCAGCGTTAGCCCTGAGCCAGGATCAAACCCTCCACAGGGAATACGCTCTCTTTCTCCTTCACCAGAAACATACCACTTCTCTTTCAAATATCTCCTTTGTTAAAGGCGTAATTATATTAACTCCGCCCCCTGAGTTTGTCAACCCTCATCTGCAACCTTTTCTATCTCCAGAACGCCCCTTATTTTACACCCTTTCCTCCATCATTTCCAGATTCCACATCCCCCACCTATTTCCTCCCCCACGCACAGAGTGCGTGGGGGAGGATGGAAAAAAGGAGCATTTCTCAATAATATCAACATGCCTTTTCAGAACGTGATCCCCCACCCTACTCATCTTTACCAACACCAAATAGCCCAAATTTACTATGTTTAATGCTACCAATTTATCATTGACAGGTGTTCCACTGTGTTTTGTAATTTTTACAAAAATGGAGGACGGTTATGAAGTTCATAATGTCTCTCATCTGGAGTATTATTCTGGTAGGCGGCTTCTCTGCCGTGTATGCTCAGGGGACAGATCAACACCCTGAATTATCCCCTGAGGAAAAATTGCAGACCTGCAGAGGGTGCCACAAGGAGGTTACACCAGATATTTATAATCAATGGTATAATTCCCGCCATGGCCTCGATAACGTCCGCTGCTTCCAGTGCCACGGCACCTTTGAGGACTTTCATAAAACTCCTCCGGTGTCCAAATGTGCAGCGTGTCATGCAAAAGAAGTACAGCATCTCAATGTTCCGGAAAATTCTCCTAAAAAGACCTGCTGGTCATGCCATCCAGTTCATACGTTCAGAGTTCACAAAGGCAAGTAAGGAGGTTTAATTTATGGCTATTTCAAGAAGAGATTTCATAAAAAGGAGTGCTGCAATAGCAGCTGCCTCCATGGTGGGCCTGAAGTTGCCCAGAGAACTGGAGGCCCAGGGCATGCCCGAGGTGGACAAATGGGTGCGCGGGACCTGCCGATTCTGCGGCGTGGGTTGCCGCGTGGAAATGGGGGTAAAAAATGGTAAACCTGTCGCTATCCGGGGCGTGCCTCAAGCAAAGACAAACTTTGGATTCCTGTGCATGAAAGGAATGCTATTTTACAAATTCATCCGCCATCCGGATAGACTGGTTAAACCTCTTTATAGGAAGAAAAAGACGGACCCATTTAAGGAAATTAGCTGGGATAAAGCCCTTGATATCGCAGCAAGTGAATTTGCGAAGGCAGTGAAAAAATATGGTCCAAACTCAGTGGCATACTACGGCTCGGGGCAGGCTCTCACCGAGGAGACTTACCTTTTCCAGAAAATCTTTCGCGGCGGACTTAGAACCAACAATGTAGAAGGTAACCCGCGTCTGTGCATGGCAAGTGCAGTTGGTGGATACATCACATCCTTCGGTGCTGATGAGCCCATGGGGGCATACGAAGACATCGAGAAGGCACTCACATTCTTCATCATTGGAAGTAACATGGCTGAGGCTCACCCTGTGCTTTTCCGAAGAATTATGAATAGAAAACTGGGGAATCCCGATGCAGTGAAAGTTATCAATGCAGACCCGAGAGTCTCACCCACTTCGCGTATCGCTGATCTCCACTTACAGTTCAAACCCGGTACCGACCTTGCCCTCCTCAATGCCATGGCATACGTGATCATCAAGGAGGGTTGGTACAACAAAGACTTTGTCAAAAATTATGTATCCTTCCGCGTAGGGAAGGAAAAGAAAGAAGTCACATTTGATGACTACGTTAAACACCTTGAGAATTACACCCCTGAGAAGGCTACAAACATTTGTGGTGGTAATATCACACCAGAAAAAATAAGACTTGCAGCCAAATGGTTCGCAACCTCAGGCAGAACCATGAGTTTCTGGACCATGGGACTCAACCAGAGAACCCGTGGTGTATGGGCAAACAACCTTGTGAATAACCTTCATATACTCACAGGACAGCTTGGAATTCCGGGAGCAGATAGTTTTTCACTTACTGGCCAGCCAAACGCCTGCGGAGGTGTGAGAGAAGGTGGTGGGCTGTGTCACATCCTGCCAGCTCACAGACCCGTTGTGAACGACAAGCTCCGCCATGAAGTCGAGCGTCTGTGGGGTATTCCCGAGGGCAGAATTCCACCCAAACCCGGGTACCACACAATCGCTATGTTTAGCGCAGTAAACGAGGGTAAGATCAAGGCTATCTGGATCCATACAACGAGTCCGGCTCAGAGCCTTCCGAATGCTGACAAATACAGAAAGGGACTCGCACGCGAGGATGTTTTTGTAGTTGTAACTGATATCTTTCCCACAAAGACAACAGAGCTCGCAAATCTGATTCTGCCTTCTGCATTCCTCTTTGAAAAGACCGGAGTTTATGGTTGCTCTGAAAGAAGGTCACAGCTTACTTTGAAAGCTCTTGAGCCTCCTGGAGAGGCCAAACCGGAGCTCTGGATCGCTGTTGAATGGGCGAAAAGGTTATCAAAGAAACTGAAAGACCCCGTCATTTACAAGGTGGTAGAGCCATTTGACGGCAAGGAGCCTGGATTTGAGCTTCCAAAAGCTGTCTGGTCTGAATATGCCGGTAAGCTAACAAAAGGTCGTGACAACGATCTATCTGGTGCGACATATGAGGTCTTAATGAAGAGGCCTGACGGTGTTCAGTGGCCTGCGCCAACGCAAGAAATTGCGCTCAAAGGTGGTACACCAAAGAAATTTGTTCGTGGAATTGACCCCATTGCCACAAGGCTGGCAAAGGGCAATGAGAAATATGTGTTCTATGGAGCCGCTCACAAGGACCACAAGCTCTGGATATGGCTCAGACCTTACAAAGGTGCTGCTGAAGAGCCTGATGCGGAGTATCCCTTCTATCTATCCACCGGTCGTGTTATTGACCAGTGGCACACATCCAGCATGACCGGGCGTATCCCCGAACTCAGGCAATCCGCTCCATATGCCTATGTGGAAATCAATCCAAGAGACGCAATGAAGCTGGGAATTAAACCCAACGATATTGTAGAAGTTGAGACAAGGCGCGGCAAAGTCCATCTGCCTGCAAAAGTGGTCGAAGGACCTATGGAGGGAATGATATTTGTTTACTGGTACGACATGGATGAGGACAGAATGATCAACAGAGTAACGAAAGACGCTTTTGACCCCGGCTCCAAGCAGCCTGAGTTCAAGATATGTGCAGCAAGGATCAGGAAGGTCTCAGGGCCCAAACCGCTCAAGCCGTTTATAGTCAAGATGAAAAAGACACGTAAGGGCTGGGTGCACGTGGACAAATTCAACATAAAGGAATTTCAGAAGAAATGAGATTTTTAG
>WFZT01000021.1 GCA_015489415.1 Caldifarciminota bacterium
CCGACACCTCCCTGCGGCCTACCCGGGAGTTCATGGGAGCGGGCCACTCCCGTACCCTCCCTGTTTGGCCTTGCTCCGGGTGGGGGTTGCCAGCACTCCAGGTCACCCTGGAGCCTGGTGGGCTCTTACCCCACCGTTTCACCCTTGCCTGGCATAAGCCTTCGGCGGTCTCGTTTCTGTGGCCCTATCCGTAGCATCAGGGTCTCCCCTGATGCCCCTGGGGATTACCCAGCACCCTGCCCTCTGGAGCTCGGACTTTCCTCCCCGCGTCATCGCGAGGCGACCACCCGAACCACCACCCCTATATTTACTAATTACCTTAATCTTCCATGTCAAGACCCCGAAGCGCGTTGGAAAATGTCACCTCAGTCTTCCTTGTGGAATCCAGGGCCAGGGTAGATTGGGAAAATTATGTTTGGCAAAACTTAGATTCATACGTTTTTCCGTTCTCCCCTACCCCCTCCTTCCAAAGGAAGGAGGGGAATTTCCAAGGTTTTTCCGGACAAGTGCAGGCTATCGAAAAGGTCTGCACAGGGAAAATACCAGATGCACTCAATCACACATGCTGTTTATTGGTGATCGGGATTTTACCATAACCTTGCCACTTTCCTGATAGAGGAAACATCGGTGCTAATCTAAGAACGAGATAATTACGGTCAGATAGACAAAGTCACTAAAAATAGGAGATTGCTATTCCCCGAGGATGAAGCTACGCACCTCTTCCTGAATTTTCTGAAACCTTTCTGGATTCAGCTTGTAGTAAGAGAAATTTTTCACCCTTTTCTTATCAACCAATCCTGCACGCCAGAGCACACCTAAATGTGCAGAGCACACCGAATGTGAAAGTCCCATCTCTTTTGCAATCTCATTTACCGATTTGAATTCGTTGGCGATAAATTTCAGGATTTTTAGCCTGGTAATGTGCCCCAGCGCCTTCGTATAGTGCTCAATCTTCTTATGATATTCGGAATAAATCATTCCCTCCATGACAGTTCAGAGAAAAACTTAAATTTTATTTATTATAAAGTGTTCCCCCTCCATTTGCCAGCAATATAGAGGCGATTTTCGAGGTATCTAAAGTTGTTCATATTTTTTGAGATTTCAGAAAATTTCCTTCAGCTCAAGGCCATTTCACAAATTCAGCAGAAGTATTGAAAACTGCCCCGGAGAACTTTTCTAATATTGATTATCCAATGTCTCCTGGCGATTCGAAATTAAGGACTTCCACATTTCTTAAAATTCGTGAAACCAGCCCTTTTAAAACCTTTCCCGGTCCTACTTCGATGAACCTTTCAACTCCAAGTCTGTGGGCCTCTTCAACAGACTCGACCCATCTCACACTTCCTGTGAGCTGATCTTTCAGTGCATTTTTGATCTCATTTACATCTGTTGTGGCCTTTGCCGTGAAGTTTGGGATCACCGGTACCTCAGGCTCTTTAAATTCAACACCCTCAAGAAATTCTGCGAATTCCCGGGCAGGCTCTTCCATCAGCGGGCTGTGGAAAGCAGCAGAGACTCGAAGGGGGACGACTCTTTTGGCTCCCGCTTCTTTTAGTAGTTTCATGGTCTCTTTCACCGCTTCGATTTCTCCTGAAATCACAATTTGCTCGCGAGAATTGATATTCGCGACCACAACCACACCGTTCACCTTCTCAAGAATTTCCTCGATTTCCACTATTGATTTCTTACTTATCACGGCTGCCATGGTTCCGGGGTATTTTGCTCCTGCCTCAGACATCAGCTCACCGCGTTTTCTCACAACCTTTAGACCCGTTTCAAAGTCAAACACACCTGCAGCGTAGAGGGCAGTAAATTCGCCGAGACTGTGGCCAAGGGTGACATCCGGCCCCATACCCTTTTCATTCTTCAGAAATTCAAAAGCTGCGGCACCAGCTATGTACAATGCCGGCTGCGCGTTTTTAGTCTCTGTAAGCTCTTTCTCGGGTCCCTCAAACATCAGTTTGGTGATGGAAAAGCCGAGAATTTCATTTGCTCTTTCCATCAGCTTACGCGCTTCTGGATACTCATCGTAAAGTTTTTTACCCATTCCCACATACTGTGAACCCTGTCCGGGAAACATAAAAGCTGTTTTCATGTCATCCTCCTTTAAAGCACTTCTTTCAAAACAAACCCTTTGAGATAAAAACTCTCAGGGAATCCCGTTAAAATAGGATGGTCCTTTGCCTGGATCAACTTTTCTAAAACATAAAACTGCCTTCTCTGATTCCTTGCTGCCTGATAAAAGCTATCAAGCAGGTCTTCTTCACCTACATATTGTGAGCATGAAAATGTGAATACCACCCCACCGGGTTTTAATACCCTCAGGACTCCATCATGAAGCCCAATATAACCTCTGATAGCGTTCTCTTTTGAGCGTCTTTTGTGGGTAAAGGCCGGTGGGTCCACTATTATCAGGTCAAATTTTTCCTGTGAAAATAGCATCTCATTTAAAAAATCATCCACTTCCTTATGAAATGTGATTACCCTGTTGAGGTCGAAACCATTTAATTTGACGTTTTCTTCAAGGAGTTTAATGGCCGTGGAGGAGCGATCCACGGCAAACACCCTCTCTGCCCCCACCTGCAGCATGTTAAGGGTAAACCCACCTGTATAGCTATAGAGGTCAAGAGCTTTTTCAACCCCATTTGCGTATTTTCTCACAATTGCCCGATTTTCCCTCTGGTCCAGGAAAAATCCAGTTTTTTGCCCGTTTTCAATATCTATGAGGAACTTGATGCCGTTTTCCTCTATTTCAACAGGGCCGGAGAGCTCACCGTAAACGAGTCTTTTTATCGGCTGGAGCCCTTCATCGTTGCGTTTTAGTGAATCGTTTTTCTCATAGATGAACGCAGGATTAAATACATCCACAAGCGCATTAATCACTTCTCGCTTTTTCTTTTCAACTCCGAGGGAGAGAATTTGAAAGATCAACCCGTCTCTGTATTTATCAACAATCAGTCCGGGTAGATAGTCAGATTCACCGAAGACCACACGATACGCCGAAGCGCCGGGGTAGATAGATTCTCGGTATTCCCTCGCTTTGAAAATCCGCTCTTTTATAAAAGGATAGTCGAACTCAACGTAACTATTGGAGTAAATTCTTAGAGCGAGTGTCGAATTGGGGTTAAAGAGGGCCGAGCCTACGAATTTACCCCTTGTTGTGTAAACGAGAACAGAATCTCCAGGCCTTGCATCTCCTGTCTCAACAACTTTTTTGCTGTAAATCCATGGATGACCGAAGTAGTATTTTCCCTTAACTCTTACTTTTTCCATCTTTTTTCGAGCTCATCAAACTCGGGTTTCAGCCTTTTGTAGGTATCTTCCATAGCTTCGGGAATCACCTTTACATCGGCAATAACGGGCATGAAATTGGTGTCTCCGTTCCATCTTGGCACAATGTGGAGATGTACGTGCTGGTCAAAGCCAGCACCAGCCACACGCCCGATATTCATCCCGATGTTGAATCCGTCAGGATCAAGTACTTTTCTGAGAATTTTAACCACTTCCTGACTCAGTGTAAAAAGCTCGGTGACTTCTTCCTCAGTCAGGTGCTCAATGGATGGAACGTGCCTGTAGGGTGCGATCATCAAGTGGCCACTATTGTAGGGAAAGATATTAATGATAACGAAAACATGCCTTCCTCGAAAAAGAATAAAATTTTTCTCATCATTATTCTCAGCGGGTTTTGTGCAAAAAATGCAGCCTTCTCCCTTTAAGTCAGCCTGAAGGATGTATTTCATTCTCCATGGTGCCCAGAGTCTATCCATTTTTAACCTCCTCGCAGTTTGGCCTTAATTATAAGCTACGTTTAGATTTCCGACTAACGGAAATAAATTTAAATTTGACATTAACAATATTGTGAATAATTACTCCAAAACATTTACTTATATTGACAAGGAAGATGGAGAGTCTTAAAATTCGGGAAACGGCTACAAAACACTTTCAAGGTTGGGGCTTTGGGGATTCACCTCATGTCTCCTCCTTTGAAAGTGGAAGGAGGGTTGTATGGATATGTTTAAATCCCGTCTCCCTTTATTGTGGGTAGGTTTGTTTCTTATAACTCAATTACCGCTTTATGGTGAAATAAAAACTGTTGAATACAAACGCGATGTCTATTACGACTCTGACCCTCAAGCAGGGGTGCCAATGGATATAGACTACACAACTCCAGCGATCTGGTATCCTACGATGCCCACCAATCAACATAGGCTAAATATAAATCTCGTAGCAGGGGCCAATCCATATTACTTGAAAGGCGGTGTCAAGTTTAAATTCATCTGGGATAGTGACTCTGTGCAGCCAGGGGGAAGTTTTGTAGTCAAGGTGGTCGCTGAGACAGATTCTGCCTATACAGGTGATCCAAACTATGGAGGCTCGTATGAAATTTATTCGGCCTATGGTTTTCAGGCAGGTATTGGGCTTGAGGAGAGATTCCTGAGAATTAGGTGGGGGATTCCTACTTGGACATCATGGTGGGAGACGCCGGTAGGTATAGGTATTGATGCTTGTTTGAATGTTAAGAAGAATGGGATTCTTCCCATGTATGGCGAATCACTTTGGGGTGAAGACGAGATCAATGTCGCGTCGGTCGGAGCTGACATGTTTGCTGGAGGTAAAACCATAAGGGACCAGCATGGCAATCCTGTTCCCAAGAGTGCCCAATCTGAGCTTCTCGGGCTCATCAATATCCTCGATTTGGGTGTAAGAATTGGCTACAAGCTTCAAAATGGTGTGATTTACGCAAAGATTGATCCTACCTGGCCCTTTTCACTCGATCCTACATATCATCAAAACCACGACCAGTTCTTTTGGATGCATCGTGGCGACACGGTCTTTTTACATATAAATGTCGATCCACTGGCTACCAATAATGACACCGGATATTTCGAAATTTCACACGTGTATGTCAGGGAGGATATCTATCACAGGGAAGCGGACTACATTTCAATACTCGGTTTCAGTGCAACTATTTACCAGACCCCCTGGCAGAGGGCAAATAATGGGTATGTTGATTTGTCCTTAGACCAGAATTTTCCCCTAATACCTGTACCGGTGACCGGCCAAAGTCTTGCACATGTGGATCTCTACATTGATCCAAATTATCTATCACTCTGGCATCCCATTACGAGAGGTAATGAGCTATCCTTTCTCAATCAGCCTGAGGTTGGGGGACGTACAGGTGTTGGTTTAAAGGTCAGGAATAAAGGGAACATCACTTCTCACGGATACGTGGTAAAATTCATATTCCCGGATAGCACCTATGTAGAGGATAGACGTGGGTTTGTCACCATACCACCGGGAGGGCATGACGATATAGCATGGGTTGGCCCCCAGTGGATTCATGAAGGTAATGCTCAAATTAAGGTCATTATCATTCCTGACAGCACCGAACATGATCCCAATCCACATAACGATACGCTGATAATCAATGTATTTGTGAGAAAGCACAGGATTACTACATTGATTGCCCTTATTGATCAGACTACAGGTGATACGATTACGCCGGCAGATTCGATGTTTGGTCAGGTTTTGGCCGTTGCCTGGGGACAGGGATATGCTGAGCGAGCTGTTCCTGATACCACCTTTAACTACTGGGATAGATGGGTGGCTTTTATACCCCACGATGCGGAAGTGAATATAACAGCCATCCCGGACAGCAATCACAGGGGATTGTACGCCAACTCTACAAGGTATGTTGATATGGATACGGTGTCAACTGATCCTTTCTGGATTTACATTCCAATCCTGGGCAAATCTGCTGTTAAAGGTACGGTCCTTGATGATCACGGCAACCCGGCTGAATCCACACAGGTTGTGCTGGGGACTTTTTTCTATGCTTATACGGATTCATTAGGTCATTACGAAATTGACAACGTACCTGCTAATGCCGGTATTTCAGGCTCACCGTACTACGTAAGATTTTATAAACCAGGTTACAGGATTGATAGTATTCCCGTTTATCTTACAAATTTTGATACTCTCATCTTGAATCATACATTGACAAATATTGACTCAATTCCACCTGTGGGAACGGTCAATATTTCAAATGTAATTACCAAGAACACGGTAATTTACTTTACGGCAATGGATACATTCACCCAGTTTGGAGACACACTTCCACCTTCGCAGGTTATTGTCAGGGATAATGGAAGTACGTGGCAAACCTTTGATTATGGCAATGGATTTGATTACTCAGTTAACTGGACCATGCACACGAGAACATATAATAACGAGATTGATACCATCTGGGTAAGATTTTCCGACCTTGCGGGCAATGTGAGTGACTCAATCATGAAGGTTGTGACCGTGGATCAGACAGGACCTATTGGGACATTCTCTATAAACAATGGCGATTCCTCAACCCTGAATCCAACGATAAGCATTACAGATGTGACGATAGAATCCACACTGGTACCGGTGAAGTCAATAACTATCTACGAGAGTGGTAATAGAACAGTAACGTATCCTTACTCATCAGGTTCTACTTATTCCTACACCCTTTCTGGATCAAGCGGGAATCACCTGATAAACGTAATTTTTACCGATTCTCTTGGGGTCTCGCCACACTATCCGGTATCCTCTGCTATCCTGCTTGATTACTATGGAAAACTCACCATAAATGACGACTCCACATTTACAAATTCTTCCACGGTAGATTTGACCATAAATGCTATTGGAATATTGGCATCAAATTCGACTATAAGTGAATCTTTTGGGGAGTATCCACTTGCCCAATCCTTTATCCCCCATTCTGATAGAATAGGTGCGTTCAGTATATGTATTGACAATGCGGACTCAGGAGCAAAGGTGGGAATTTACTCCGATACTGTGGTTGATGGTGAACATTCACCATATCAACCACTGTTCCTTGATACCCTGCATGAGGATGTAGGTGGATGGCTCACTATACAATTACCAACCCCAATTTCAGTTGACTCTGATACGGTTTACTTTATAGCAATCTTTCAGGATTCACTTGGCGAGTATCAGAACAACATACACGTGGCAGTGGGGTCCGATACGAACTACACAGAGGGGCACCTCTATTACAGTCCCATGAAGAAGGGACTTTACTGGTACCCCTGTGGCTATGATATGGGATTTCGTGTCATGGGTGCTCCAGATTCAATGAGAATCTCAAATGATCCACAATTTGCCACAGGTACCGGCTGGATTCCTTACAGCTCATCCTATCCCAACTGGAACCTCCTTGCAGGAGAGGGGAGGAGAACTGTTTATGCAGAAGTGAAAACGGCAAGTCAGGTAAGAAGTTATCACGACGACATAATAGTAGACACTACACCTCCTGATACCGGGTGGGTGACACTCTTGAACCATGCACCATTCCTTGAGACAACAGAGTGTACTTTAAACATTTATGCCATTGATGGTGGAAGTGGAATGTCTTCTTACAGGATAAATAATTCATTGTACCCGTTTCCCATTACAGCACCATTCACCGTTATTTACAATGTAGATTCAGGAGCTGTAGGTCCAAGGACCATAAGTGTAACTTTCAAAGACAAAGCTGGAAATGAATATCATCCACCCGCAATCACCATTGACTACGATCCATCGGGACCTTCTGGAAATGTTTACCTTGGAAGTGGATTTGAGGCCTCAGAAACGGTCTCTGTCTATATTGACCTGGATAAGTACAAAAACAAGACAGTT
The DNA here is from genome assembly GCA_015489415.1 of Caldifarciminota bacterium. Taxonomy (GTDB): domain Bacteria; phylum Hydrothermota; class Hydrothermia; order B15-G9; family WFZT01; genus WFZT01. The sequence continues at coordinate 7,675 of WFZT01000021.1, forward strand.
ACTGTGGATAGCATGAAGTTCTCAACAAATATGCGGGATTGGACCCCATGGATGCCGTTTGATGCCGAGACGAGTTACATTTTCAACAGAGTGGGGCCTGTGGCACTTTACGTAAAACTTCTTGACAATTACGGTAAAACTTCGATTCTGCGTGGTACCTGTATCATTGACACAACTCCACCTTTCAGACCTATAAATGTACGTGATGAGGGAGATTTGACTCCAAGCCACGATTCCCTGTCTTTTAGCTGGACCTGCTATGGAGATTATGAATCGCTTCTCGATAGTTTTGTGATAAAAATATCAGGAGACCCGAGTGTTCAGAATGTCCTTTATCGATTCAACGTCCCACCAAATGTAAGGTCTTACCGCGTAGGTCCCATGAACCTCAGGGGTGATTCAACATACTATGCAAAGGTTGTTGCCTACAACAAAGTTGGACTCAGCAGCGAAAGTGACCCCACAGATGGTATAAGGATAATGAATGGGATTAGCCACTTTAATCTTATCTCACCCTCCGACTCAAGTACTTTTGGAACCAGTGACACCATCAACCTTATCTGGCACCAGGCAACTGACATACTTTCAAGTATAACCGGCTATCACGTGTTTATTGATAGCCAGATGGTGGCAACGGTAACTGATACGATATGGCAGGTGGATTTTAATCTTCAAAACGGATGGCATTGGTGGTTTGTTGTCGCAGCAGATAGCCTGCTTGACCAGAGATACAGCGATACACTGCATTTTTATGTAGGCATTCTAAATCCGCCACCTGTCCCTCAAATACTTGCGCCACTTGACACAATTTTTAATTACGACACGGTGAGATTTGTCTGGTCACCGGGGGTAAAAGTGTTCAAAGCCATTGAAAGTATAGCCAGGGCCGATGAAGCACCAGATAAGAAGACCAGTGTAAACTACACTCTGCAAATAGCCACGGATAGCTTTTTCAACAATGTGATTGATACGCTTGTAACCACGGATACAACGGCTTTGATGACTCTCCCCGAGGGACATTTTTACTGGCATGTGCGTGCTTCCAATCAGGCTGGCACATCAGATTGGTCAGATCCAGCAAGATTTGCCGTTGATACAACAAAACCATCGGCACCCGCCATTATATCCCCTCAAAATGACACCCTGTACAATGATACGGTAACGGTAATATGGTCGAGCTCATCTGACAACTTTGGAATACGGATGTATCAGCTAAATTACTGGGGCGCGGCATCTGGGATGATTGAGGCAACCGATACCACAGCGACCCTAATCCTCACCACCGGGACATTTTATTTCGCTATTACTGCCTTTGATAGTGCATGTAACGTGGCAGTTTCTGATACGGCCTGGTTTGTAATAAGGCATATTTTACCTGTTCCAGAGCTGGTTTTACCTCACAACGATTCAATGACCAACAATCTCCAGAATATGCAGTTTGTATGGAGATCGGGCAGTAAGAATTTCGTAAAAACAGAAATTGTTAGGCTGAGAAAAACGTTAGAGCTGAGGAATAAGTCCAATCGATTCTTCAATTTCCAGCTTTCTTTAAATGATTCCAGTTTCACGAGCACTTTTTATGATGACACGCTTGCGGATACAACGCTGACATTAAATATTCCTGAAGGCAGGCTCCTCTGGCGCGTGAGAGAGGTTGATTATCAGGGTAATTCAAGCCAGTGGACCTCACCGTGGATGCTCGTAGGAGACACCACAGGTCCGACTTCACCAAATCTCATTTCACCTCCAGATGAAGATACAATCAGTGGAACTATCCACTTTATCTGGTCATCATCAACTGATACTTTAGCAGGTCTTGCAGGGTACCGACTTCTTGTTGCGGATAATGACAGCATGGCAAACCCTGTTGTTGATACCACACTCTCTGATACGACATTCACTCTCACCTCCCTTAACTATGGAGACTGGTACTGGATGGTGGAGAGTTTTGATAGTGTGGGGAATATGTCTCCGAGTGGTATTCGTATTTTCCACCACTATGCACCACTCCCGGTGCCAACATTGGTTTCACCTATTGGAAACACATGGACGAGGAGTCCGGTGACACTGAGATGGCAGGTATCAACGAAGGACACTCTTTCATACATAGTGGAGGTGATGGTTAATGGGTACCCGTTAATAAGGGATACGGTGAGCGAGGACTCAGCTATTGTGACATTGCCCACTGGTTCATATACATGGCATGTGAGGACATTATATGGAGGCAGGACTTCAGATTGGTCGCTTAGGGATAGCTTCAGGGTGGACAATGAGCCACCGACAGCTTCCATCTTGCTTTATCCCGGGTACGGTTATTATATCACATCTTTCCCCTATCAGTTCAGCTGGATGCCGTCACACGACACACTTAGTGGACTTGCCGGTTATCGTTTTCTCATTGCAGACAACCCGGATATGATGAATCCAGAAATTGACACAACCATGATGGATACCACCTATATGCTTACCTCTATAGGAAATGGAGAATGGTACTGGCAGGTAAGGAGTTATGATAGCGCGGGGAATGTGAGTTTCAGCGAGATTGCGGTTTTCTACGTGGACACGATCCCACCTGAGCCTGTGGTGCTCATTTTCCCAGAAGATTCGAGCATTTCCTCTGATCCTTACGGAGTTTGGTTCTGCTGGCATCCCACAGAGAAATTGGTTAAAAAGGATGGTAACAAGCAAACTTTCTATGAACTTTATCTCGCAGACTCAACGGATACCACAATTTTTGCTGAAATTTCAGATACAAGTTACTATTACGAGACCACTCTACATGAAGGGTGGTACACCTGGTGGGTGAAGGCATACGATGACGCAGGCAACTGGAGCTCTTCAGATGTCTGGACTTTTGCCATTGATGTTACACCACCAGTTATCGAGTCCACAACTATATGGCACGATACAAGCTTTATGGGGCCCTATGAGATCAGAACCCGTGTATTTGATGAAAATGGGCTGAGGGCAGTGAGGCTCTTCTATGCCTTTGGTGAATCGCCACGAATTTTCGACAGTCTGGATATGGTTCTCGATACGGCAAACTTTTACCATGCATTTATCCCGCAGGTTCAGGACACAACGACGGTAAACTACTTTATTTACGCAATAGACAATGCCCACGACCCCAACGAGGCCTATGATCCAGAGGACAGTATCTACCACTTCAGGGTGATACTCGTAAATGTTGGAGAATCCGATATAATTCCTCACAGATTTGACCTTAGTGTTGCCCCCAATCCGGCCCACAACAGCGCAAAACTGACCTTTTCTATTCCAAAAAGCGAAGATGTCGAGATTGTGGTCTATGATGCAGGTGGTAGAGCAATTTTCAAGAAGATCGAGAGTTTTACTCCAGGGATAAAGACTTACGAGCTTAGGGGTAACCTTAAAGAAGGTGTTTATTTTATTAAAGTTAAAGCTCAAGGGAAGGTTTTAATCAGGAAATTGATCATGCTGAATTAGATGTAAAAGAAAACGGTGAAGGTGAGTCCGATAAAGAAAACCCACAGCAGGTTTAGCTTCAGAAATCGGACCGCTACAAATGCCCATAGGGCCCAGATGATGGCGACTGGGTTTTTAAGCGAAAACTTTCCAATACTTATCAAAACATAAAGTAGCATGCCGGTAAACGCGGATAGAATGCCTTTTATAGCCTTTTTTACATACATGTTGTTTCTGATCTTTGCATAGGTGAGGGTTGCGATAAGGGTATAGAAAAAACTCGGGAAGAATATTGCGAATGCAGCAAGGGCACTTCCCGGGATTCCCGAAACTTTATAGCCAATGAATACGGCTGTGATCAAAAATGGACCTGGGGTTATTTGCCCAAGGGCTATTCCGTCCGAAAACTGCTTCAGGGTTAGCCAGTGATGAATTGAGACCACCTCCTGCTGCATCAGGGGCATGATGGTGAAGGCATTTCCAAAGGCCACTGCTCCGATTTTGAACATAGAGGTTGTAAGAGCGGCAGCAGAGCCCTTTGGAGAGATGATAGTGAGTACAATTAAACCAACGAATACGAGTGCAGTCGCTCCAAAACCAACTTTCTCGATACTTCCAGTGTGAGATGAAGTTTCAAAAGCTTTCACATTCTTTCGAGGATTTTTAATTTTCGTAATAATGATCATGGAAAGCAGGGCAGCGAGGAAGATTATAAGGATAGCACTCACCTGAAAGATCATTAAGACAAAGGAGAGAGTTGCGATCAGAATCCCCTGCCAGCTGAGGGCATATTTTTTGACAAAGTCGATAAAAATATGAGTAATTACACCCACAACCATGGCTTCAAGGGCGAGAAATAAAGGGTGAATCCACGAGACGTTGCCAAATTTGAAGTAAACGTAGGAGAGTGCTACCATCAGGAGATATGAAGGGAGAAGGAAGGAGAACATGGCGAGGGCAGCACAGGTGAATCCACAGATTTCATAGGCGGAATAGGTGCCAAGGTCAAACATAATGGGGCCTGGATAGAGCTGAACCATAGCAAGGCCTTCCTCAAATTTTTCAGGGGAAAGCCATCTGTTACCTAAAATAGTTGCCCTCATCTGCTGAAGAATGGCAATCCCGTAGGCAGTGAGGCCTATTTTCAGGAACGAAAGTGCGAGTTTTAACGGGGAAACAGTAATCGTTTTATTCTTCTCCATCCGTTCTCCTTTGATGAACCTTCATCACAAACTAATCTTTTAAAATTGCACATACTTTCCTATATATTGACCCCCTTCCGTGAAGACTGTCAAGACTGAGTCGGTTCGAAGATTCATTCTCTATTAACACATCTGCGAAACGGCATGATCTAAGTTTTCCCAACCCCCACTTGCTTTGCAAATGGGGTTGGGTTTTGGGAGGGGCATTCCGCTTGAAAATTAAAATTTAAGATGGAAAACATTCTGTAGATGGGTGAGGATTTTCTGAGGAAAGTGAAATATTTAGCCCCTCTCCTTACTCCTCTCCCCGCCAATATTTATGCGGGGAGAGGAATATTTTTATTAGCCAGAACTTTCCAGGACTTGACAACTCAATTTGTCGCTGTGGAACCTGCCAAGCGCGAAAGGCAATCCATCACACTCACCCTTTATAATAAACTGTTTAAATCTGTAAGGAGGTTGTCATGGGTCAAACAATTGCCCAGAAAATAATTGCGAAACACGCGGGGGTGGATCACGTTGAACCCGGGGAGATTTATTTAGTTGACGTTGATTTCGCCTTTGGAAACGATATCACCGCGGCTCTTTCTATTAAGCAGTTCAATGAGATAGGTGCAAAGAAGGTGTTTGATCCGGAGAAGATTGGATTGATTCCTGATCACTACACGCCCAATAAAGATATCAAGACCGCTATAATTACCCAGTCCATGCGGAATTTTGCGAAAGAGCACGGTATCACACATCATTACGAGGTCGGAGAGGTTGGTATAGAGCATGCACTTTTACCAGAGAAGGGCGTGGTGCTCCCAGGAGACCTTATCGTAGGTGCAGATTCGCATACATGTACCTATGGAGCTCTTGGTGCATTTTCAACGGGTGTGGGCTCAACAGACCTGACCTTTGCCTGGATTACTGGCAAAGTTTGGCTCAGGGTGCCCGAGACCATGAAGTTTGTTATCAATGGTAAACTTCCCAAATGGTCCGGTGGTAAGGATATCATCCTCTACATAATCGGTAAAATTGGCGTAAGTGGAGCTAACTATCGAGTGATGGAGTTTACTGGAGATACCATAAAAAACCTGAATATGGATAACCGCTTTACCATCTGCAACATGGCAATTGAGGCTGGAGCAAAGACGGGAATAATCGAGCCCGACGAGAAGACCATTCAGTATGTTGAGGAAAGAAAAGAACGTCCGGACTATACTGTTTATAAATCTGATGAGGATGCAGAATACGAGAAAATTTATGAATTTAGAGCAGAAGACATAGTTCCACAGGTTGCTTTTCCCCATCTGCCAGAGAATGCAAAGGCCATTTACGATGTAGAAAAAATGGATATAAAGATTGATCAGGTGGTAATTGGCTCGTGCACAAATGGTAGAATTTCAGACCTTGCCATTGCAGCAGAAATCCTTAAAGGTCACAAAGTCGCCGACAAGGTAAGATTACTGGTCTTTCCTGCAACACCTGCAATTTACAAAGAAGCACTGAAGAGAGGCTATATTGAAACTTTCCTTGATGCAGGTGGTGTTGTGTCACCTCCTACCTGTGGGCCGTGTCTTGGTGGGCACATGGGAGTCCTTGCTCCTCACGAGCGCGCCGTTTCCACTACCAACAGGAATTTCCGGGGCAGAATGGGTCATGTGGAATCTGAGGTCTATCTCACAAATCCTGCAGTGGCCGCAGCATCAGCCATCGCTGGTAAAATTGTATCACCTGAGTACATCGGGAGGTAAAAAATGAAAATCAAAGGGAGAGTATGGAAATTTGGTGATAACGTTGACACTGACGTTATCATCCCTGCAAGGTATTTAAACACAACAGACGAAAAAGAGCTCGCGAAACATTGTATGGAAGATATTGACCCGGAATTTGCAGGCAAGGTTCAGCCCGGTGACATCATTGTTGCTGGAGAGAGTTTCGGAATGGGTTCCTCACGTGAGCACGCTCCACTTGCCATCAAGGCTTCAGGAGTGGCACTTGTTATTGCAAAAAGCTTTGCCCGTATCTTTTACAGAAATTCCATCAATATTGGCCTCCCCATTCTGGAAAACAGTGAAATATACGACATTGTCAAAACGGGCGATGAAATTGAAGTTGATCTCGATAAGGGAGAGATTAAGGTGGGTGATAAGGTTTTGAAATCCCGGCCATTTCCTGAATTTATCAAGGAAATAATCCAGTATGGTGGCCTTTTAAACTACGCAAAGGAGAAGTACCTATGAAAAAGTTCAGAGTGGCTGTACTGCCAGGAGATGGAATTGGCCCCGAAGTTATGGAAGGGGCAATCACTGTTCTAAATGCCATTGAAAAAGTCTATGACGTCAGTTTTGAATATGTTTATGCCGATGTAGGTGGAATAGCTATCGATAACTGGGGAACTCCATTGCCGCAGGAGACCCTGAGAAGGTGTGAACAGTCTGATGCCATTCTCTTTGGCTCTGTAGGTGGTCCAAAGTGGGAGCACC
>WFZT01000022.1 GCA_015489415.1 Caldifarciminota bacterium
TTCTGGAACCTGTGGTGGTTAAAGGGAATCCAAGGGCTGAGGATTTCAAGAAACTGGACGAGCTCGCAGATAAAATTTTAGAAAAGCATAAAGAGCTTGGAGTAATTTAATTCTTGAGTGGGGCGCCGCTTCGCGGCGCCCCACTCACTTATTTCTATGGACTCCCAAAAACTTCGCAAAGCATCAAAAGAATTTAACCGCTACAGGGCCCCTGAATGCAGGGTAAAAACCATCAAAAATACCAAAGACAGGCTCGTTGTAAAATTCGAAGGCACGGGGGCAAATTTTTACTGCTGCTATGACGAAAATTTCATTGACTACCTATACTACCTGAAAGACCACACCGGTGAGTCCATGAAAATAAAGGATGTTCGTCAGCCCGCACCAGATTCGTTTATTGTTATTTACGAAAAAGATTAAGCCTTCACTTCATCAATCCCCACACCCGAGGCAAATACGTTGTCAAAAATGGTGTGTACATGAGCAAAATCAGGGCTGAGAATGCCGCTATAATGAATGGAACTGCCGCCTTCGATATATCCTCAAAGTCCACTTTCGCAATGTTTGCCGCGACAAATAGATTCACCCCTACAGGCGGAGTTATCTGTCCAATGGCGAGATTGATGGTCATAATCACACCAAACCACAGGTAATTCCAGTGAAATTTATCGAGAATCGGGAGCAGGATCGGCAGGAAGATAAAGTAGATTGAAATGGCATCCAGAAACATACCGGCGAGCAAAAGCAGAATGTTTATCATGAAAATTGCAATTACCGGTGATTTCCCTATGGACAGAATAAAAGCTGTAATTTTGTCCATCAGCCCAAGGGTTGAACCTGTCCATGAAAAAATTCCGGCGAATGTAACGATTATCATAATCACGGATGCGTTTATCGCCGCATCCACCATCAGGTGATAAAGGCTCTTAAAATCGATGGTTCTATAGATAAAAACACCCACAAAGAGGCCGTAAAATACAGCAACTGAGGCCGCTTCTGTGGGCGTGAATATTCCACCGTAAATTCCTCCAAGAATGATAACAGGCGCCATAAGCGCCCAGAAGGCATCCTTGAAGCTTATGAGAAGTTCCTTTAGCGTCGGAAACTCCTCTTTTCTGTAGCCCTCTTTTTTAGAAATAAGGTAAGCCGCTGTCATCAGGGCAAAGCCCACGATTATTCCAGGTATAATACCGCCTGCAAAGAGGGCTGGAACAGAAGTATTTGTGATGGTTCCATAGATAATCAAAGCAATACTCGGCGGGATAACAATCCCGAGACTACCAGAGGCCGCCACAAGAGCGGCGGCAAAATCTGCTCTGTAACCGGCCTTTTTCATGCCCGGTATCAAAATCGTGCTCAGGGCAGCAGTATCAGCAGGTCCGGAGCCCGAAATCGCAGCCCAGAACATACCTACGAGGACAGTGACAATTGCAAGTCCACCTGTCACAAACCCTGCAAGCTTCTTCATGAAGAGAACCATCTTCTCCGCCATCCCTGCCCGATCCATGATTACACCAGCCAGAACAAAGAAAGGAATCGCAAGGAGCGGGAATTTGGCAATACCTGAATAAAAATTGGGGGATAGAACATCAATTCCAAGGTGATAGATATAGATGAAAGAAATCCCTGAGACTGCCAGCGATATAGCAATGGGCACGCCAAAAGCTACAAGTGTCAAAAATATAACAAACAGCAAAAACTGCATCTTTAGAGCTCCTTGTAAGATTTAACAGCGGTTTCAATAACCCTGAAAATGATAAGTAATGACCCAAACGGCACTCCGGCAATGTAAATCCATTCTGGTATATTTAAAGCCATGGTCCTGATATTGAGGTCTATCTCGTTTTTAACGTGCCAGATGCTGTAGTAAAAAAGAATGGCGAAAACCGCGACAGTTAGAACTGTGGAGAAGATTAGGAAAAACTTCTGTGCACCTCTGGGTAACGCCTTCACAATAAAGCTTACACCAAGATGTGCCTTTCTTTTAAATGCAAGGGCTGCACCAAACATGGTAAGCCACACGAAGAAATTGACTTCAATCTCCTCAGTAAATGCAAGGGAGTATTTGATAAAATAACGGGTTATCACATTCACAAATGCGAGAGTAACGAGCACAGACAGGATGATAAAGAGCATGATTTCTTCGAAGTGGGAGATGAAGTATTTGAGATAATATGTGAAGTTTTTTCTGGGCATAATTTTTTTTGTTTTTGTTGTGCGGGGGGAGCCTTCGGCTCCCCCCTCACAGTTTTTTTACTGTACCTTACTTATTGCTTCTTCTGCCGCTTTCACAAGATCACGTCCGATAACGGGAACCCATTTCTTATAAACCTTCTTGGTCTTCGCCTTAAATGCTGCCCTTTCCTGATCGTTCAGGATGGTTACATGCATACCCTTTGACTTGAGGTATTCGATAGCCATGAGGTTGCCGCCGACCAGTCCGCACCTTGCCTTTGCTACCTCTTCGGCAAGAGCAATCTCAGCAGCCTCACGGATGGCCTTTTGATCCTCTGGTGTGAAGGAGTTCCAAACCTTCTTGTTGACACCCATAATGAGAGGGTCAATTAGGTAATGCCAGATAGTGATGTATTTGTGGAATTCGTAAACCTTGTAAGGAATGATAACCACGTTGATCGGGTTTTCCTGCCCGTCAACTACGCCCTGTCTGAATGCAGTTACAGCCTCACCCCAGTTCATGGATGTGGGATTCGCACCGAGTGCTCTGTAGATGTCAATGAAAATAGGGGAGCCTACGACCCTGATCTTGAGTCCCTTTAAGTCATCAGGTGTCTTGATAGGGTGTTTACTGTTTGTAATCTCTCTGAATCCGTTCTCTCCCCAGCCGAGGCCAACAACACCCAGCTTATCAAGCTGCTCGAAGATCATCTTCCCGGGCTTCCCATGTGTCACTGCATCAACCTGGGCATATCCCTTGTCTCCGGCAGCAAAGAAGAAGGGCAGGGAGAACAGGTTGAGGGATTTTACCGTTGTTGACCAGTTGATGGTGGAGCCGAGGGCAAAATCTGCGACGCCGCTTTTGAGGAGCAGAAACTCATTGGTCTGCTTTCCAGCGAAGAGCTGACCACTGAAATACGGCTTGATGTTTACTCTACCGTGGGTTTTCTCCTTGACGAGCTGAACAAATCTTGTAGCAGCTTCGCCCCATGGCCCTTTGGGACCTACCACTACACTGAGTTTGTACTCCTTCTTGTACTTGGCATGGAGTGCATTGGGCACAAACCCAATGACCAACGCCAGTGCTATTAGTGTGCTGATTACTTTACGCATAATCTAACCTCCTTTTAATCCTTGTTCTGGGCGATTTGAAAGCTTATATCGCCCTCATCGTTTATTGCCGTGGCAATGAGCCAGGCGACTCCCTGGGCCGGTTTTTCCTCTAAAAACCGGATACCCTTACCTTTTAGCTCCTCCATATCCTTTTCGATATCCGTGGAAAGATACGCAACGTGATACAACCCCTCTCCGTGCTTTTCCAAAAATCTGTAGGAAGGTGAGCCAGGTTTCAAAGGCTTGATAACTTCCACGTACTGCTCACCAGTTTTCATGAGCACGATATCAAGGTCCCAGGGCTCGTAGTAAAGTTTTTTGACAAATTCGAACCCAAGGACCTCCTGGAAATACTTCGCGAGACCGTCAAGGTCCCGCGTAATGTAGGCTATATGATGAACCCCCTTTATCATAGCTCCTCCAGGTTTTCCAAATAATCTTTAAGGGCCTTCAAAAATGCAGCTGCCGGTGCGCCATCAACTGCCCTGTGGTCAAACACAAGAGTTAGCTTTACTGTGGGCTTTGCATAGATTCCACCGTTTTTAACCACTGCGCGATCCATGATGGAGCCTATTCCAAGAATGGCAATCTGCGGAGGATTGATGACCGGGGTAAACCAGTCAATGTCATAGATGCCGAGGTTTGAAACCGAGAAGGTCCCGCCTTCAAGGTCCTGAAATTCAAGCTTTCCACTCCTTGCCCTCTCGGCCAGCTTCCTTGCCTCTCTTGCCACTTCCACAAGGGATTTTTCATCCGCCTTTTTGATCACAGGAGATATGAGCCCTTTCTCTGTGTCAACTGCCATGGAAATATTGACTTCATCAAAGAGCTCAATCCCTTCATCTTTGACAATACCATTCATGTAAATGAAATCTTTTAAAACATTAGCCACTGCTTTAATAAAGATGTCGTTATAAGAGATTTTAACGTCATGCCATCTATTTTTCACGCGCTCCCTGAATACCACCAGCTTTGAGGCATCAACTTCAACGGTTTCCGCCACCCTCGGAGCCTGCCAGGCCTGTGTGAGTCTCTTTTTGATAGTGCCTCTAATGCCTTCAAAGGGAATAAATTTGCCTGCCGGAATTTTTGGAGCAGGGGCTGAGGGCTTTTCCTCTTTGAGGCTCGCGGCATACTTTTCCACATCTTCGCGGGTAATTCTGCCACGTGGCCCCGTGCCTTTTACTTTTGCAAGGTCGACCCCGAGTTCCCTTGCCAGTTTTTTAGCCGCCGGTGAGGCAATTATCCTTGCAGGTTTTGGAGCTTCCTCTTTCCTCACAACCTCTTCCTTCTCCTGGGGTTTTTCTTCCTCTTCCTCTAATTCCTCAGGCTGTGAAAGCCTCTCAAGGTCCTCATCGGTGAGGGTTTCTCCAGCGGCAGCCACAATTCCAATCACAGTACCGGGTGGCACCTCCTCACCCTCATGAACGAGTATTTTGTAAAGAATTCCATCCGCAGGAGATTCTAACTCGTACTCGATCTTTTCTGTAAGGATATCTGCCACGACTTCGCCTTTTTTGACCTCATCTCCTTCCTTCTTCCGCCACGAGCCCACCTTCCCGGTCTCCATCGTCAGTCCGAGTTTTGGCATCACAAGTTTCCAGGCCATCTTATGCCTCCTCCAACACCTTTTTTACTGCCCTGTAAACATCTTCTGCATCAGGTATGACCCTCTTTTCAAGCGGTGGGCTAAACGGAATCGGTGTATGCTCAGCGCCTACTCTTACAATGGGAGCGTCAAGGTAATCGAAGAGTTTTTCCTGAATCTGGGATGCAAGCTCAGCACCCACACCACCAACCTTCCATGACTCGTGAGCAATTACAACGTGGCCGGTCTTCTTCACAGATTCAGCGATGAGATCAAAATCGAAGGGCCAGACGGTCCTAAGGTCAA
>WFZT01000023.1 GCA_015489415.1 Caldifarciminota bacterium
TGTGGAGGAAGCTGATTCTTTTGATGGAAAAGTGCTCCTGCTTGCAGACAACAAACTCTTTGCCTTAACAAGAAAATCCTTAAAGCCCCTCAATTCCATCAATAAATTCGCTCCCATTTACGCCTTTGCGACTTCAGAAAATTCAATATATGCCGTGACAGAAAGTGGTTTACTAAAAATGAAAGATGGCATTGTGGAAAAACTCGCCTACCCTTTCCGCCCATACAAAAACAGGCACTATCCCATGATGGTTTCTAACAGCCGTGTTTTCATTGGAACTGTAAACGGCGTTTACGTTTACAATGAGAAAAGCAAATCCGTTTCCCGGATATGGCAGGAACTTTCAAATAAAAATGTCCTGTCGCTTTTCTACTTTGGTGGCAGATTATTTGTGGGCACTGCAAACGGCTTAGACATTGTTAAATTCTAATCCATAACAAGCTTAGAAATTTCCTCTGATGGTTCCACATCAAACCTCTTTTTAAGAGTTTCTTTGTGTATTTCATAAATGCGTCTTGCATTGGCATTTTCTCCGAGGTCCTTAAGAAGAAGGATGTAGGACCGTGTAATGGAGTCATTTGTGGGATCAATGAAGAATGCCTTATCGAGCAAAACCCGGGCCCTGCCAGTCTCTCCTGCCTTTACGTAAATATCTTTTAGCCTCTCTACGGCGTGGAAAAATAGGTTTCTCAACCTCTCTCGCTCAACATACACAAACTCGAGGTATAGGTCATCCTCCAGGAAGTCCCCACCGTACAAGTCAATGGCTTTTTCCAGCTTAATCCTCACCTCAACCATGTCTGAGGTGCGTTCTGCATCGTTTATAAGTTTCTCAAACTCTTCAGCATCAAGATAAATCTCATCCGTCATTAATCCATATTTTCCCTCGCTATAAACGAGTATTTCAGGCTTCTCGTTTTTCAACAGCCACGGCTCTATTACATCTCTCAAGACCGATATGTACACCCTGAATTTTCCGTAACTTTTGTCAGGGTCCTCCTCTGGCCACAGGTTTTCTATGATAAAATCACGTGGCAACATCCTGTTTCGGTTAACTACAAAAAACTTCAGGAGGTCCTTTATTGCAGGCCTCTTCCAGTCCTGAGATGAAATCTCGTAGTTCCCTATGAAAAGCTCGAATTTTCCAAAGGTCCTAATGACGAGTGGATTCCGGGTCTTGTATTCATGCACGAGCCTCGCATAGAGTTCCTTCTCCCCGGTATTTTTTACAAATTTTTTCAGGGTGAGAAGTAAACGAGGGTGAAAACTTAAATTTCTCCTTAAACTTTCGATAAATTTTCTCACATTTAGCTGGTGGATAATTTCTTCAGGGAATTCCTCATCGCCAAGGGCAACAGCGATTTTCAGTAAGAACTCCGGCTTTTTTAGCTCGTCCTTTAATTCACGAACTATATCTTTTACCTCTCGCCGAAAGAGCAGAAAATACCCCACCTTACCACCTCTCTGCTCAAGACAATCGCATACATGCTGGAGTTCTTTGACTGCTTCGTCCTTTCTGCCTGCATCAATAAGAAATTTTATGTAGAGGGGAACAATTACAAGAATATCACTGCAGGGATTTTCAAGGGAGAATCCGTCAAAAACCTCTATTTCACCCTTATCCAGAAAATCAATATACCTGCTGAAAAAATCGGCGATCTTAAACTCATCAGACTCCCGGGCCTCCCACCTTCTGAGAATTGTTTCCGCCCGATTTTTCACGTCATTAAGGTTATGGGTCTTGTAGCTTAAAAGCATGTACAAAAGATGATAGGTAATAAATCCATGATCGTCATCAATATCCCTCAGTGCCCTTTCGACCATCTCAAGCGTCGTCCTGGCCTCTCGATTCTTCCCAAGAAGGAGATAAATCTTCGCTATGCCATTCAATGTTGGAATCCTCGTGATAGCCATTTCAACACACTGCTCACGCCTGATCTCTTCGATGGTCTTTAATGCATTCTCCACATCGTTTAACTCGCTATAAAGTTCTGCGAGATTCACGAGAGTGGTGCAGAGGGTGGAAGGGACCGAAACTCTTCTTGAAAGCTTGATGGCTTCCTGATACATGGAAAGCGCATTTTTGATATCCCCTTTTAAATCACTCAAGAGCGCAATGTTTGAGAGAATTGTAACAATAAGATGGAGGTCGCCTATTTTTTTCGCATATTCAAGCCCTTTCTCAAGATAAAAAATCGCCTCATCAAGCCTGTTTAAATAGTAGAGTGCATGGGAGATATCTATTAAAAAAGAGGGATATTGAGGGGTTTGGCTCATGGCGGAGTCAAGGGACTGGAGAATTCTTACTGCCTTTTCAAAATTTCCCCTCCCAATTTCCACCGCTCCCAGATTCCATTGAGCATAAGTTTTGATCTTTACATCGTCTGATTCAAGGGCCTTTTTAAGGTAAGTCTCGGCCTCGAGCAACCTCCCGAGGAATCTGTACCCCACACCAAGGAAAAGGTAAACCTCAGGGTTTCTTTCCTCTGCAGGAATCTCCTCAAGCAGGTTCACCGCCTCCTGAAACTTTGCTTCATAGAGCAGATCTTTTACCTTTTTGATAATCTCATCAATATTCTTCATGGCCCTGTTAACTGTGTGTTAACAATTTTGTAACACCTAAATTTTAACATAAACGTGGCTATGAAAGATAATCATTTAAAGACTCATAAACAAAGGCCTGAAAATCTCCGAAGCAAAATTAAACAAACAATGGGGGCGCAATTATGATCAGGAAATTTTTCACAGTTGAGTATGTAATCAGGGAGAACGGCGAGAAAAGAATGGTCCTGAGCATCATTAATCAGGATGTGAAGAAAAAGATTTTCTACGACGTTGAAGAATTCATCAGGTATATAAGAAACCTTCTAAAAGAAGGAGATGAAAAGCAATAGGAGGTGATAGTATGAAGTTAAAAAATGTAGTAGGAATCATAATTCTTGCCCTGGTACTGGCAGGGTGTAAAAGCAGTACAACAGGCCCCGGGGGCGGCGGACTCGTCGGCGGAGGGGGCGGTGGTGGAAACGGTGGTGGCGGCGGTGGTGGAAATAATATCACATCCATCACTGTCTCAGGACATATTCAGGACCACTTTGGCCTCCAGAATTATCATCTCGAAATCTTACTCTCCCATGACCAGACAGTGGACGACAATGATTATGAAAGTAATCCGGTGGATGTGAATCTGGAATTTTCAAATGTCACTTTTGATGTCCCTCAGGGATATGGAGCCAATGATTTCGTAATCATCCTCGCAGTCTCGGACTGCATAGATGCTGATGGCGACGGCAATGCAGATGATAGGGCTCTTGGAGCTTATCCAGATCTGCAGAACAACCAGTTTGTATTTACAAGAGTGCAGTCAACATTTTCAAATATTACCCTTGATGCCCAGTACTACATCCAGGATGCATGCGGGGGTGGCAAGGGTGATAAAAGCAAATGGATTATTAAACACAGGGAGGTGAAACCATGAAAAAACTTATGGTAATAATTGCAGTTGTCGCACTTATAGGCTCAGCATCTGCATTTGATTTCACAAATAAGTTTGGAATAAATGCCGGAGTGGGAATGGGTATTCCCATTGGAGATATGCCCGATATGTTCCCTGAAGACAGGGGCCCGGCACTTGGTGGAGAAAACGGCTTTAAGCTCATCGGAAACTTTTCCTACGGTGTCACAAGAAGTATTGTTGCCATGCTTGGATTTTCAACCGGTAGCTATCGGATCACGAAAGTTGGGAACAATACAATTGACCCTCACCAGCAGAAGGTACATGACAAGATAACAAGCTTCAACGGAATTGTGAGATACTACCTGAACCTTCCAGGAAGGCCTCTAATGCCTTACTTCCAGGGTGGAGCCGGTCTTCACATGGTAGCAACAGAGGTAAAGAACGTCGGGCAGGGCACAAAGGACAAGGCCACCAAGAACTGCATAGGTATAAACATGGGAGCCGGATTCCATCTTCAGCCGAGGAAGAGCTTTGGAATTGATGTCAATCTGTCATTTGACTTTATCTTCACATCAACTGACTACAACGATATCAACACCAAGATATTCACGATAACAGCAGGCCCTGTATTCTTCTTCTGAGAGGTAAGAGAGGACGCTAAATGGGGGGCGGGGCCTTCGGCCCCGCCCCCCTCATTAAAATTTACTTTATCTGATCGCTCTCAATCACTCACTACTTGCCTTCGAGAAACTCGATTATCTCACTAAAATCAGGAAGCTGTGGAATGTCATAGTGCTTCGCAAAGATCACCTTACCTTCCTCATCAACAATTATGTTGGCCCTCTCAGAGAATCCCTTCTCATCGTTGAAGATGCCAAGCATCTTTGCAACCTCACCGTGCGGCCAGAAATCCGAAAGAAGCTTTGTCTTCTTTAATCCCATACTATCAGCCCACGCACGTTTACAGTAAATGCTGTCCACACTGATTCCAAGAGCTACAACACCTAACTCCTCTAATTTGTCATAATACTTTTCAAGCTCCTGCATCTGGTTTTTGCAAACCGGTGTCCATGCAAGGGGATGGAAGGATAGAAGAACCTTCTTTCCGCTGAAATCACTCAGCTTCACCACATTTCCGTCCTGATCCGGAAGCTCAAAATCTTTGATTTTATCTCCAATTTTTACCATTTCTTAACCTCCTTTTGAACCAATTATAAGGCCAATCGAATTAATTATCATTAACTTTGTCATATTTAATTTCTCACAAGCAAAGCTTGTTGGCAAAAGGACGCAATATTTCGTCCCTCCCTGCGCGGAGCGCGGGGGAGGGTGACGGGAGAGGGCATTCCACTTGAAAATTTATATATTTTGAAATTTTTCTCCCCTTCCCTTAGCATAACACACATGGTTTCAAGGTTGATTTTAATTTTTCTCCTTTTTCTGCCCCTTGCGGCCCAGTATCCCACTGATGGGCCGTATCGCTCGATTCATGCATCTCCACCGCAACTGCCACCTCTTTACGGCTATGTCGTCGATTCCTCTGTTCCAACTCCCATGCGTCTTACACGCATAACTGACTATGTGGCGAGCTGGGACTGGTATCCACACCACGAATACTCAAAAATTCAGCCCTGGAATGCCAATGCAACAATTTACAAATTCTATACTGTTGCTATCTACGATGCCCAAACCTTTCAGATGATCAGGGAGCTTCCTGGCTCGGAACTCTACCCTACCTACTGGTCCAACATAAATCCAGACATAATGTATAGTTTCAGGGAGAACGGAGATGTTAAAACCTACTCTGTGAGTCAGGATCAAATAACTCTGCGTGGACACATCACTGACGCTGATTCCAACGACTACGAAGTGGTTAAATTAGGGCCAGGAGAGGGAAATATCGACAAATTCGACCACTATGTGGCCCTTGTTGGTAAAAGAGGCACTGACCTCGATGTGATTATCTATAATCTTCAAACATTCCAAGCGGAATTGATAAGAACATTCCCCGGTGCCTGGGGAAACGGAACAAACGATTTTCCACAATATATTGATTGGGTTTCAGTCTCCCAATCTGGCAACTATGTGGGAATAATGTGGGATCACAACAACACATCACCATCAAACCCGTTTAACGGCCACTATGGGGTGGAAATCTATCGCAGAAGTGACATGCAGTTTTTGAGGCGAATAGCAGATTATGGAAATCATGGTGACTTTGGATATGACACAAACGGAAATGAAGTTTTTGTGCAATTCTGGGGTCCAACTGGTTCACTTAACATGTACTATCTCGACCATTTAGAGCGTGTGGTTTTAAGCAACAATCCAGACTTTGTTGGAGAAGGACATATTTCCTGCAGGAACCTTCAGCGTCCCGGCTGGGCTTATGTTAGTCAGGATGATTCCTCTCGCTCCGGCCAGATAGTTGCTGTAAGACTTGATGGCTCCGGGATTTTCGAACATTTCGGGCATCACTTTAGTAGCAGCATGAATTATCTCAAGTCCCCTATGCCAGTTCCATCACCGGACGGCTCAAAGGTCATGTTCAAAAGCGATTTCTGGGATACAACTTCTCAAGTGGTCTATACCTTCATTGCTACTGTAGAAAACCCTCAAGGTGTGCACAATAAAATTGTTTCAGCACCTGTAAAAATTTACCCCACGGTGGTGAGGGATTTTCTGTATATCTCAGGTGACAGCCCCGCGAGGGTAGAGATTTTTAACGTGCTCGGGGATAGGATCAGATTTTATTCAGGCCCCCAACTTAATCTAAGACATCTACCCCAGGGCACATACATCGCAAAGGTTGTTACAGGAGACAGTATCTTCAGGAGAAAATTTATAAAAATAGCCAGATAGCCTAAATATTCTTTAAATACTCCTGCTCAAGAAATCGGTTATAAAGCAAAAGGAGCTGATTTTCACTACTAATCACATTTCCGAGCAAGGCAAGAAACTTCTTTTTATCGCTGGACACCCTGGAGTGAAATCTATCGAAGATATGGTTCATCAACAATTCCACCTTTTTATCGAAATATTCGGTAACTACTTCTATATCTGAGAGCTGGAAAATAAGCTTTTGGTCCACGAGATCAGCGTGGTTTCCAATGAAATATCTTATACCCACCCCCTTCTTGATACCGGGTATATTTAGTTCATCGGATTCAAGCCCCTCATGGATGAAATCCTCGAGGACTTTATCCTTATCTTTTACTTTGTCCTTCAAATTTTCAAAGAGCTTCTTGTGAAAATCCAGAGCATCCTTCACCTGCTTTCTATTCCCTTCAATTTCTTCTTTTACCACTTTGAAGGCTTTTCTGAGAAACGACTTATTCCGTCTTTTCTCTTTCCAATTGTCAATTATGAGCGCGATCAACACGCCAAGGGTTACAACTATGAGATTCAACACAAAAGAGTTCATAAACCCCATAAACACCTCCGTTCTGATAAATTATAAGCCCTCGGGGAATTTAAGAGGTCTCCATGGAATGGAAACTGAACGTCGGCCTGTAAAATCCGGGGGATTTACCACGACATCCTTTACCTTTTTCCCATAAATATACACTTCGGTACTTTCTGGGGCTGGTGTATAAAAGGTTAATCCCTGGAAATCATCCTCCTCAGGCTTCCAGTTTGCCTTAATTCTATCAATAAAAATTATCACCTTTCCGTTTTCGACCTTGTAATGCCAGTTTAAATACCTCTCCACCAGATTCAGCACAAGCAGTCTTGTTGTAGTTGTAACAAGCAATCTGTCCTCGTGAAACTCCTTTGCAATGTGTTCCAATGTCTTCTTTGTAGAATCGGAGAAGTATTCTGGTGGCCCCAGATTGTCCCCAAGATGAGTATAAACGATCATGTAGCCACTTTTTCTTTCAAGCTCCTCGATAACCTGAGGTGAAAGCTGACGTGGAAGCGCTTCTGCATTGGCGTGCGCTACCCTGCCCATACTGCTCATATATCTTACAAAATGAAAAACTTCATACCCATCATCAAGTTGCGCGGACTCAAGAAGGTGATTTCTCAGGTAAAACCCTAAAAGCCAGTGATGGGCACCGGTCAGATAGGCCTGGGCATCTTTAAGAGCCTTTAAATAATCGATAAACCTTCGCCTCCCGTCTTGGCCAACATTGTGGCAAACCTCATAAAATCCAAAAAATTTAAAACCCACTGACTTCAAAAGGTCAGAAACATAATACGGACTGCCAGGATTGTCCCCTAACTGGAAGCTTAAGGGTCCAACATTCTGGTGGTTGGTTGGAGGCCCATGATTTATCCATGTCAGCAGTTTGAGGTTGTTTCTTTTGATAAAAGTAACCGCTGACTCCGCAAACTCCCGTCTAAAACCACCGAGACTAAATTCCCCAAATGTATGGAGATAATCGATGTAACCCGCACGTATGAATTTAACGATGGTTTTCGCGGCAGGGGAAAGCTCGAAACTTGTATCCTTAAAAACAGTGAATCTGGTGGAATGGAGGGCATCGAAGAACCAGAAACTGTAGCCTATTTCGAGGCCAAGCCCCCGACCAATAGGTGTAGAATCGGTGGTATTCAGATATCTCATTATTGTGAGAAATTCTCCCAGACTGTCGGTTCTATCACAGTCCGAAGAAATTGCCAGGGCCGCACGGTAAGGGTAGGGAATAGGTCTCAAACTGACCGCTTTTTCATGCCTACACCCAGTTATCAGGGCAAAAATAAGGAGAAAGATATAACGCATCAACTCTGAAGAAGGATAGCTCTTGCCCTCTCTAAAAGTTGCTCAGAGAATCCCCTTTCTGCTGATTCCACGTAAATTCTCATAATGGGCTCGGTGTTCGATGGCCTCACATGGACCCAGAAATTTTCACCCCTCAAATACAGTCCGTCTGATGTGTCTATCCACTGGGGCTTGAATTCCTCGATCATTTTTTCAACAGGGATTTCCTTTCTTACCTCTACCCGGTCTTTTAGAAGATAATAGTTTTTAATCCCACCCAAAACCCTTTCAATTCCTTCCTTTGCCACACGCGTAAGAATCAGTGAAGTTCCTACAAGGGAATCTCGGGTTGCGTTTATCTCAGGAACAATAACTCCGCCATTCCCCTCCCCTCCAAAGGCACTTTTGATTTCCTGTATTTTTTGTACAACGTTTGCCTCACCTACCGGGGTTCTCAAAACCTGCACACCAAATTCCCTCGCCACATCCTCGATCATCATGGATGTTGAGAGATTGACGACAATGTCCGTTTTTCTGACACTCAACACAGCTGGAGCCGCCAATACAATGGTATGTTCCTCGGTCAATAGCCCCATTCCCTTGAATCCCACAAGCAAGCGATCGCCATCCGGGTCAGTGGCAAAGCCTATATCTGCCTTCCCTTCCGTGAGAATTTCATCAAGCTCTTTTAGATTCTCCTTTTTAGGTTCAGGTGGGTGTGGAAATATTCCTGTGGGCTCGCAGTTCAATTTCATGATATCCCTGATTCCGAGTCTTTCGAGGAGACGCGGAAGGGCATGGAAATTTGCCCCATTAACTGCATCAACAGCAACCCTGAATCCCGTCTGCCTTATGGCATCAACATCCACATACGGAGAGGAAACTATTTTATCAATATGGTCCTCAATCGCCCGCTCATAGGTGGCGTACTTTCCGACACTGTCCCAATTCGCCCATTCGTAGCCCGAATCGAGTATTTTCTTGATGTTCAGAACATCTTCTCTAAAGGTGAAAACACCGCCGGACTTCACAAGCTTGAGTGCGTTCCATTCTATAGGGTTGTGACTTGCGGTTACGACAACGCCACCGTGGGCCTTCTTCTCACGAACCATGAAAAGGAGTGTGGGGGTCGGGACAATCCCCACATCTACAGCGTCGCTGCCCGTTGCAAGTATGGCTGAAACAGTAGCCGATTTCACCATCTCACCATGAGGACGCGTGTCCCTGCCAATAAAATAAACTCCCTGTCCGTTGCTCCTTACGAAAGCATGGGTGTACTTCAATATCACATCGGGAGTGAGAGTCTCACCAACCACTCCCCTCAGTCCTGACACGGTAAAGAGCAGTCTTTTCATTTTATTCCCCTATAACCTTTATAAGCACCCTCTTGGGCCTCTGGCCGTCAAATTCTGCATAAAAAACCTGTTGCCAGGGGCCAAAATCCAGCCTTCCATTGGTCACAGGAATGACCACCTGATGGTGGATTAAAAGGCTCTTCAGGTGGGCATCAGCGTTGGTCTCACCGGTTCGATGGTGCAGATAATCTTTTTTGAACGGAGCAAGCTTTTCCGCCCATTCAAGGATATCCTGGATGATACCGGGTTCGTCATCATTGACATAAACTCCTGCTGTAACGTGCATGGCAGAAACAAGAATCAAACCTTCTTTTACCCCGCTCTCCTCGAGCGCCCTCTCGACCTCGGGTGTAATATTGATAATTTCCCTGAGTTTTTTAGTGTTAAAGGTCAGATATTTTGTGTAAGATTTCATCTACAACCTCCTGTTTGACATATAAATTTTCATGCATCAACTAAGAAAAATCATCAAGTGAGCCTGTTTGAATAATCTGAATGAATATTAATCGCCAAGTGTTAAGCTTGAAATATACTGACAGCTTCACGTTAAAAAGTTTTTCCTCTCCCCGCATAAATTTTTTGCGGGGGAAGGAATGAGGTGGGGCTACATCTGATAAATTTTCAGTCAAAATCCGTAAAACTACCTCTCCCGCTCTGCGGGAGAGGGTCGGGGTGAGGGCCTTCATCTTGAGTTTTATAAAACTTCAAGCAGAATGCCCCCTCCCTTGAATCCTTCCCCCACTTGCTTTGCAAGCGGGGGAGGGAAGTTTTTTGGCCCCACTTGCACAGCGCGGGGATGGAAACAATTTTTAACCCACAAGTGAAGCGTGGAAAGAGAAGATTTCTGTGGTTGCTGTGGACCATTTTTAGCTACAAGCCCTGCTTGCGAAAAAAGTGAGGTATCCTTTAAATGCATTTAACCCAGGATTGAGCTTGTCAGAAATTTGTCAAATACTTCCACACACACAACTTCCTCTCCCCGCGTAAATACTTGCAGGGAGAGGATTGAGGTGAGGGGCTACATATCTTGAAGGTTGGTTTTGTTTAATAGACCAATAACAGCATTCGATTAACCCATTGTGTCCAATTTTTTAAACATGCTGTAATCTTTGGTTGTATATCAACAAATTTTACCGAAAATTTTGTTGGTGTGGTTTTAAACTCGATTAAAAAATCTGAAAGAGGAACATTTTATTTCCAAATAAACTCCATTTCTTTGCCGCCATTTAAAAATTGGCTAATAACATCTCAACTTTGACACCATCTCCAAAAACCATTGATATTCAATCATTTTTCGCGTACCACTACCTTGACATCCAAATTTAAAAATTCGCAATATTGCGACAAAAATTCTCCGCACATGTCAAACTTGATAACATGAGTTTAAATAGTTCTTGCATTCTCAAAACAAATTTCGCGGGCAATTATCGTTTCCTAACTTAATCCAATTGAAAGCAATATTATTCCTGCAATCAGGCTACCTGCAAGGCTGGCGGTGAAATTCACCATGTTATTGCCAAACCACTTAATCCCTCTGAGCCTCTCAAGCCTGATACCGCAGTGCCAATCAACATCAAATATACCGCCACACTTCGGGCATTTGTACTGTATTTCAACGGTTGCTCCAAGAATACTATCGATCACGTTTCCAAGAAATCCAAACAATCCAGCAAGTACAAAAATCTTCCAGCTGTAGCCATAAATAATCAGGAAGGCAGCAATTATGAAACTCCCTAATAATCCGCCAAAGCTTCCACAGGGAGATACGGCTCCGGAACTTCCTTTGGGCAATACACGGAAATTCACAATGGACCTGGGCATCATCCGGCTCAACGTCCCGATTTCCGTTGACCACGTATCTGAATTGACCACTGCAAGGCTCACCACATATAGCACATACCAGATTTGAGAAGGAAAGATTACATTAAAGATCAGAAATGCGAGGGGCAAGCCCCCATTGGCAAGCACCTGTGCAGAATCTCGAGCCTCACCACTTTTCACAACACTCCTGCCTTTCACGAGCTTTGTAAGAATGCTCGAGGTGAGAAAGAAAGTAAGAATCGGCAGAGCCCACTTAAGACCACCAAAGGCAAAGATCAGTGTTCCCAGAACAAATGTTACCATCCCACCGTCAAAGGTCAAAAAACCAAGGTAAATGGAGGGAATGGCAATCAAAAATGCAAGAAGGCCTGAAATTGCAAGTGTATCTCTTATTGCCGGAAGATAATGAATGATAAACGCAAGCCCAAGAGGGAGGGTCAGATTATCAATGCCCCCAAAAAATCCAGCTTCGAGGGATACACCAAGAAATGCGATTACAAAAGCATTAATGAAATTCACACCCCAAAAAATTAAAAGCAAAAATATGAGCAAGCCAACCACGAGAGAGCCCCCAAGACTCTTTGAGCCAAACTTTGTCTTGAAAACTTTGATAGGGTATTTCTTCCCTACAATAGCAGCAAAGGCATCTCCATAGAATAAAGCGGAAAGGGATGTGAATAAGACAATTTTTTCACGGAAAAAGAATAAAGTGACAAAAAACACGGAAAGCGGGTACAAAACCGTTCCAATAGACTCCCTATCCACATCCTCCATCCCCCTGAATGCTCCAACGGCAAGATTAACAGCATTCATGACAACAAAAAGCCCGGAAAGTATCAGAATAGGTGTGGGTCCTTTAAAAAATGGATACGCAATGAATATCAGGGTCCCCACTCCAACGTGAACAAGCTTCCTTACAAACTCTGCTGATACCACTCCCTTTTTGTGCAAAAACTCGGAGACACCTAATAAAGCAAATATGGCCAAAAACAGGATAACTGTAATGAGAAGCTGACTCATTTCCAGTAAGATTCGAATCCTTCGATCTTTCTTACTTCCCTCAGAAGCTCTTTAACTTTTTGTGCGTCATCTCGAGGAATCACAAGAGTGACATCTCCGGTGTGGATAACCACCATATTTTTCACATTGTAAATGGCCACAAGTCCACCGTCAGAAACGACAATATTTTTTTCACCACCAAGAACCACTGCATCCCCAATGATCACATTCCCCCGCTCATCTGTATTAACCACCCTATCAAAGGATGAGAAGGAACCTACATCTTCCCAGTCAAAAAGCGCCTCCACAACAGCGATATTCTCTGCCTTTTCCATTACACCGTAGTCAATAGAGGTCTCCTCCACCTCACCGTAGAAAGAGAGAACATCTTCGGGCTTTGTAAGGTCATATTTTTCAAGGAGCGCATACAGTCCTGGCATGTATTTTTTAAAGGCTTCCATGATGTCCCTAACACGCCAGACAAACATTCCACTATTCCAGTAAAAATTGCCACTTTCGAGATATTCGATTGCCTTCTTACGGTCAGGTTTTTCGTGAAATTTTTCTACCCTGTAAGCAGTCAGGTCTCCCGATCTCTTAAGAACTCCATCTCTCTCGATATACCCATAGCCCGTCTCCGGTCTATCGGGAACTATGCCGAGTGTGACAAGAAAGCCTTCCTGTGCTATTTCAATTGCGAACTCCACGGATTTTTTGAAGGCATCCACATTGATGATAACGTGGTCTGCAGGTGTCATGAAGATAATCGCGTCGTCACCTGCGATTTTCTGTACAATCTGTGCCATAAAGGCACAGGCAGCGGCAGTATTTTTACCCACAGGCTCAAACAGGATTTTATAACCCGGAAAGTACTCCTCAAACTTACTTCTCAGCTTTTCGGTGGTTATAAAGATGACATATTCCGGTGGAACAATGGTCTCAACCCTATCAACAGTGAGCTCAATAAGGGTCTTTTTTCTGCCAATTTTTAAAAACTGCTTCGGATGGGATTCCCGGGAGAGAGGCCACA
>WFZT01000024.1 GCA_015489415.1 Caldifarciminota bacterium
TCCTTTCCTCGGCTCTATTCTTCCAACAAAGAGAATTATTTTCTCGTTGCCTTCCCTTAAACCGTCTTCTGGCATGACATGAGGGCCGAATCTGTGAATATCAACACCGTTAGGAATTATTTGATAATCACCGGGAAAATGCCGGCTGATGGAGCGCTCTGCACTTTTTGAAACGGCAATCTTACCGTGAATATTTTCGTAGGCTCTCTGCAGTATCGGTTTGAAAATCTCAAATCCAATGGAATAGCCATGTGTGGGATGAAAGGTCATGAAATTTGTGTACGGAGATTGCAGCAGAGTAAAAAGTGGGAGTGATGGAGAAAAGGTGCCATGCACATGCACGATGTCCCATTCCTGACTCATAAGCACTTCTCTCACACGACTCTGGAGACGGAAACTCACCGGAAGGGAGTAGAAGGAGCGATTTATGGGAATTAGAATACCACGGCCCACACGGATAACTTTAACACTATTGAGCCCGATTTTTTTGCCATTTTTGTGGTTCCCTGTGAGTATAACAACATCGTGTCCCTTCCCCATGAGATAGTAAGACAGGTGGTGGACATGCTCGGTGATGCCACCGGGAAAGGGGTAGTAAACATCTGAAACCATAAGGATTTTCAACGATTTCTGCACGGCTAAATTATATTCAGCCCAAAGTTTTTATTCAAGGTGAGGGGGTCCGAAAATTCCTATCTTCAGGATTTGTGTTTGCGAAATAGCTCGTGTTAGCGCCTTACTTGTATAAGATGAACAACCCGATGCCCTCCCCCGCCTGCGCAGCAGGCGGGGGAGGGCGACAGGAGGGGGCTTTCCGTTCGAAAATTTGAAAAATCAAGATGCAAACCTTTATCGGGACCTTTACTCCAAAGGGGAAGATTGATTTCAAGTAAAGAATGATGTGGCCCCTCTCCTTTCCTCCCCCGCAAACAAATTCGTGCGGGGGAAGGGATTTCGTCCCGTAGTTGTCAGCATATTTCACCACACATTTAGTGTGTATAAAAGGAAGAAGGATAATTTTGAACTCACTCTTGGTGATCTCGTTCGAAAATTCCCCCCTCCTATCCTCCCCCCACGCACTTTGTGCGTGGGGGGAGGAATAAGGTGGGGGGCAAATTTTTAATTAAAAATTAAAGGTCTTGAAATTTTTCTAACTCACTCTTGGTTGAGAGAATAGGAGTGCTACATTAAAATCAAGCTGTTTCCAATTCTACTCTGGAGGAACGCAAATGGTTACTGCTGTTGTTGGTCTGCAATGGGGTGATGAAGGCAAGGGGAAAATCGTGGATTTCCTCGCTGAAAACTACGATGTCATTGCCAGGTTTCAGGGAGGCACAAACGCTGGACATACTGTAATCGTAGGTGACGAAGAATTTATCTTTCACCTCATACCCTCAGGCATCCTGAGACCTCAAAAAGTGGGTATAATCGGTGCCGGTGTGGTACTCGACATTGAGACGCTTTTAAAAGAAATCGAACTGGTGGAGAGAAAAACCGGGCCTATCAAAGGAAGACTTTTGATAGATGGCCGGGCCCAGATTACCATGCCCTATCACAAAGACGAAGATGCACTGGAAGAGACTAAAAAAGGTGGCATAGGCACCACCAAAAGAGGCATAGGCCCCACATACCGCGATAAATACTGGAGAATCGGCATCAGAGTCTATGATTTATTTGATGAAAAAAGACTCGTTGGGGCAATTGAGAAATCCCTTACTTACAACAACCACATCCTTAAAATCTTTGGTGGCGAAAAACACTATTCAAAAGAGGAAATTATCTCGCTCCTCTCCACGTGGAGAGAGAAAATTAAAGATTTTGTTGATGACACGGCCCTGTTTTTGAACAAAAGTATTAGCGAAGGTAAAAGTGTTCTTCTTGAGGGAGCGCAGGGCACGTTTCTTGACATCACCTTTGGAACATATCCGTACGTTACATCCTCGCATACAATTTCAGGTGGAGCTACCATTGGCCTCGGGATATCACCAAAGAAAATCGACTCCATCATCGGGATTTCCAAGGCCTACACAACAAGGGTGGGCAAAGGGCCGTTCCCTACCGAACTTGACGACAATCTTGGTGAATATCTTCGTCAAAAAGGTGGAGAATACGGCGCCACAACCGGGAGACCCCGTAGATGCGGATGGCTCGACCTGGTGCTTCTCAAATATTCTGTCATGCTCAATGGGGTTACAGACCTCGTTATCACCAAGCTCGATGTCCTCGACGGGCTCGACGAGATCAAAGTTGCCACGGAATACGAGTTACCCGATGGGTCAAGAACCCGTGACCTCCCCCATGATCTTGAGGGTGTCAGGCCGATTTACCAGAGTTTCAGGGGATGGGAAACGGTCAGGGGTGCAAAGAGGAAGGAAGATTTTCCAGAAAACGCAAGAATTTACCTGGACTTCATTCAGGACTACCTCGGTGTAAACATCTCAATGGTTTCCATTGGAAAAGAGAGGCACGAAATCATTCGCTACACTTGAGATGCCCCTCGAAAAATTTATCAAGACTGCAAAAGAGTTCAGGCTAATTTCTCCCGGGGATCGAATACTTGTTGCGTTCTCCGGCGGACCTGATTCTGTTTTTTTACTCACCATGCTGAAAAAGTCTCAGCGCATATTCAAAATAGACATTGCTGTCGCGCACTTTCACCACGGTTTAAGAGGGGTGGAGGCTGACCGTGACCTTGAATTCTCAAGAGATTTTGCAGGAAATTTGCCTTTTTTTGAAGGTCATGGAGACGTTCGTTCATACGCAAAAGAAAAGAAACTTACCCTTGAAGAGGCCGCAAGAGAGCTTAGATACAAATTTTTATACGAAACCCTTGAGAAATGGGGAGGCACAAAGATTGCAACTGCCCACACCCTATCAGACACAGTTGAAACCATACTTTTTAATTTCTTTCGCGGCACAGGCCCCACAGGTATTGCCGGAATTCCTATAAAACGGGACAGGCTGATCCGGCCTATCATCACGTTTTCGAGGGACGAGATCATCGAGTATCTTGATAAGAACAGGATTCCCTACGTCATAGATTCTACAAATTTGAGCCTCGAGTACACCAGAAATTACATAAGGCACGTGATCGTCCCTGCAATCAAACGGAAATTTCCTGCATTTGAGAAAAATATTTTCAACGCATCAAGAATATTTGCCGAGGAGCGACCTTATTTTGAGGGGAAAAGCCGTTCGATTGAAAATGACTCGGTGAAATTGATTCTCCATCTAAAAAATAGCAATTACATCCAAGTCCTTGACACAAAGGCACTTAAAAGGTATCATAAGCTCGAGCTTTACTGGTTTTTTAGGTTGTTTCTGGAGCTTGATTTTTTGCACGTGGTTTCAGCGGAAAATGTTATTCATAAACCGCAGGGGAGGCTGGAGTTACCCGAAAACCTGAAGCTTATAAAATCATACGACGAGCTTGCTATCGTTAAGGGGGAGTTACCGACGATAGAAACCACAAGGGTAAAGCCTCCATTCAAGCTCAGGTACGAATCGTTGAATGTGGAAATTTATGGTGAGCCAGTGAAAGAAGCAGTTGGGAGCGATAATCCGTGGATTTTTTACTGGCATAATGGTGAGACATTTGAAATAGGACCACGACGTCCCGGTGAGCAGGTTTTCATCAGAGGAGTTGGTCGGAAAAAATTAAAGGAACTATTTATCGAGAAGAAAATTCCATCCTGGCGAAGGGACCTTTTCCCTGTGGTTCGTCAAGGTGGAAAAATTCTCTATGTTCCGTTAGTTTATAAGCACCGTTTTGGAAAATCACAGATTTATACAAGACTGGAGGTCAGGAAAATTGACGAATCAAAAGACTGGATTTTTTATATCTGAAGAGGAGATTAAAAAACGCGTAAAGGAGCTGGCAGCTCAGATATCAAGGGATTATCAGGGCAAAAGGCCCCTTTTAGTTGGCATTCTGAAGGGAGCTTTTATTTTCCTCGCAGACCTTATAAGGGAGCTTGATGTTGAAGCAGAGGTGGATTTCCTTGCGGTTTCCTCTTACGGAAAGGCCACGGAGACCAGTGGAGAGGTGAAAATTCTAAAAGACCTCTCTGAAAGTATTGAAGGTAGAGACGTAATAATCGTTGAAGACATTGTGGATACAGGACTGACTCTCAGGTATCTTTACGATTTGCTGTCCACACGTAAGCCAGAAAGCCTGAAAATATGTGCTTTTCTTGATAAAAAGGAGAGAAGAATCGTCGAAGTGCCTGTTCATTACATTGGCTTTCAGGTTCCAGACAAATTTTTAGTGGGTTACGGGCTTGATTTTGCAGAAAGATACAGGCAATTAAAATACATTCGGGAATTAACACCTGAAGAGGTGAATAGTGTATGATGAACAATAATAAAAAGCCGACACCAAACAGTTTCTGGAAAACAACTTTTTTATGGTTGTTTTTACTTTTATCAGCGGTCCTCATTATTCAGCTTTTTAGCGGGACCCATTACTCGAGAGTGGAAATTTCCTATTCGCAATTTCTAAACGAGCTCAACAAAGGGAACATAAAATCCGTTACCATCTCTGATAAAGACATCAAGGGAGTTCTCAAAAAACCGATTAAAACCGATGCAGGAGAGGAAACCCATTTTTACACTCATATTCCTTATGAAGACCCGCAGCTTGTGAGAAAACTTGCGGAATCAGGAGTGGAAGTAAATGCAAAGCCGCATCAGGTTTGGCGCGATGTGCTCATCAGCTATCTACCATGGATAATCCTCTTCCTTTTATTCTGGTGGTTCCTGACCCGTCAATTTGGCGGTGGCCCAAGGGAAGCTTTCAAATTTGGCAAAAGCAGGGTTAAGATTCTCAACGAGGACAGGCCCAAGGTTACATTTAACGATGTTGCTGGAGTTGATGAAGCAAAGGAAGACCTGAAAGAGGTCATTGAATTTTTAAAGCAGCCCGAAAAATTCAAAAGGCTTGGCGCAAGAATCCCGAAAGGAGTGCTGCTTGTAGGACCTCCTGGAACGGGTAAGACCTTGCTTGCAAAAGCAGTGGCAGGCGAGGCAGGAGTCCCATTTCTCTCCATATCGGGTTCGGATTTTGTAGAGCTTTTTGTTGGAGTCGGTGCTGCGAGGGTGCGCGACCTTTTTGATCAGGCAAAGGCTCATGCCCCGTGTATCGTGTTCATTGATGAGATTGATGCAGTTGGACGTCTCAGAGGTGCCGGACTCGGCGGAGGACATGATGAGAGAGAGCAGACCCTTAACCAGCTTCTCGTGGAGATGGACGGATTCGATACTTCTGAAGGGATCGTTGTGATGGCAGCGACCAATAGACCTGATATACTTGACCCTGCACTCCTGAGACCGGGTAGGTTTGACCGTCAGATTGTGGTTGACAGACCTGATGTCAAGGGACGCGAGGAGATTCTCAAGATTCATACAAGGAAGGTTCCTCTTGCCGATGATGTTGACCTTGCTACCATAGCCCGTGGAACCCCTGGATTTTCCGGAGCCGACCTCGCGAATCTTGTTAACGAAGCCGCTCTGCTCGCTGCTCGTAGAGGGCATGCAAAGGTGACAATGGACGATTTCGAAGAGGCCAAGGACAAAGTGCTTATGGGAGCTGCAAGAAAGAGCATGGTGCTTTCTCAGGAGGAGCGCGAAAAAATTGCCTATCATGAAGCAGGCCATGCAATAGTAACAAGGATGCTACCGAATACAGACCCCGTTCATAAGGTAACTATTATTCCTCGTGGTCGGGCCCTTGGAGTGACCCAGCAACTACCAATTGATGACAGACACATTTATTCCAAGGACTACCTGAAAAATCAGCTTGCCATTCTGATGGGCGGGAGAGTATCAGAGCAGCTAATATTCAACGAACTTACAACAG
Source organism: Caldifarciminota bacterium (assembly GCA_015489415.1). Classification (GTDB taxonomy): domain Bacteria; phylum Hydrothermota; class Hydrothermia; order B15-G9; family WFZT01; genus WFZT01. The sequence goes on from WFZT01000024.1 coordinate 5,858, forward strand.
GTGCCGGAAATGACCTTGAAAGAGCCACAGAACTTGCAAGAAAAATGGTCTGCGAGTGGGGTATGTCCGAGAAGCTTGGCCCTGTTACTTTTGGAAAAACCGAGCAGGAGGTATTTATCGGCCGAGAGCTCGGAATGAAGAAAAATTATTCTGAGGAAATTGCACAGCTCATTGATGAGGAAATCAGAAAATTTGTCTATGAAGCAGAGGAAACAGCGAGAGAAATTCTAACAGAGAATATTGACAAGCTCCATAAGGTTGCCCAGACACTGCTTGAGAAAGAGACCCTGACTGGTAAGGAACTGGATGAAATTCTTGGTCTCAACGGAAAAGAACCCGAGGAAGAATCAGTCGAAGAAATTGTCGAAGATAAGCAATGAGGAGAATCCTTCTTGGAATAGCAGGTGGAACGGGTTCGGGCAAGACCACTGTGGCGAGACGGATTGAGCAGGAGATGGGGACTGAGGATGTAACCATTATTCCTCAGGATGCCTATTACAAAGATAGAAGTGACCTGGATTTTGAGGAGAGGAAGAAACTCAATTACGACCATCCCGACGCATTTGACAATGAACTGCTAAAGCAGCACCTCCTTGATTTGAGAGACGGTAAACCCATTGATATGCCGATTTATGACTATGTTTTGCACCTGAGAAAAAAGGAAACCATTCGCGTTGTCCCGGGCAGAATAGTCATTTTAGAGGGTATCCTTTCTCTCTACGACCCGGAGATACGCGAGCTCATGGACATCAAAATTTATGTGGACACACCGGACGATATCAGATTTATCAGAAGGTTAAAGAGAGACATCCGCGAGAGGGGACGAGACATGGATTCGGTGATAGAGCAGTATTTAACAACCGTTAGACCTATGCACCTTGAATTTGTTGAACAAACGAAGAAGTACGCCGATATAATTATTCCAGAAGGGGGATACAACAATGTGGCTATCAACCTTGTAGTACTTTCACTTTACCAAAAACTTGGAGGGAACTCCAAGGGGGTTGAAAAAGATGATTGATTGGAAAGAATTTGATGAATTATGGAGATTTCTGGTGGAGTATAAACCCCGTCTGGATCTCTCTGAAATCCATAAGCCCCCGGTAAATGTATTTGAAACCGGAGACAGAATTGTCGTGGAAGTTGCTTTACCAGGTGTTGAAAAACAGGACGTGAGGGTTGAATTTACCGAAGGAGTTTTGAGAATTTACGGTATCAGAAGGGACCTGCATACTGAAGATGAGAGAAAATTCCACGTTGTAGAGATTTCATACGGACCCTTTGAGAGAAGGGTCTACGTGGGTGAAGAAGTGGATGTCGAGAGGATCGAATCGAGACTCGAAAACGGGCTTCTAACCATAGATGTACCCAAAAAGATCCACAGATTTCGTGAGATCAATATAGAACAAGGAGAGTGACATGGAACAGAATCCATTAATTCCTGAAGGTGGCATAAAAATACCTGACACATTACCAGTTTTACCCATCAAGGGTGGTGTACTTTATCCCAACCTGATGGCACCACTCGTTTTAACAAATGAGCGCTCCCAGAAGCTCATAGATGACGCTCTCAGCAAGGACAGACTCATTGCGGCTGTCGCACAAAAGGATGAAAGTGTCGAGAATCCCGGGCCGCAGGATTTGTATTCGGTTGGAACTGCTGCACTCGTGCTCAGGATGATAAGGACACCGGACGGCGCAATGCGCGTGATGGTGCAGGGTTTGAAGAGGATTAGAGTAATTCAGTACGTCCAGACTGAGCCCTATCTTGTTGCCCGCATCGAAGAGATAGAAGAGGTTGAAAAGGACACTGTCGAGGTACAGGCTCTCAAGAACAACGTCCTCCAGATGTTCCAGCAGATTGTGAAATTCTCCCCCTACCTGCCCGATGAATTTGCAGTAATGGCACTGAATATCAAAGAGCCTGGCAAGCTGGCTGATTTCATTGCATCCTACATGAATTTCTCTGTAGAGGATAAGCAGGCCATCCTCGAGGCAATTGACCCCGAAGAAAGGCTTAAAAAACTCCTGCCACTTCTGAGTAAGGAGCTTGAGGTTGCCAAACTTTCGGCGGAAATTCAGGAAAAGGTCAAGCAGGAAGTGGATAAGGGTCAGAGGGAATACATCCTGAGGGAGCAGCTCAAGGCCATTCAGAAAGAGCTTGGAATGCTCGATGAGAAGCAGCGTGAAATCAACGAACTGCGCGAGAAGATTGAAAAAGCCGGAATGCCTGAAAATGTCAAAGAGGTCGCACTAAAAGAGCTTGATAAACTCTCAAGGATGATGGTGGGCTCACCAGAATACACCGTAGTGCGAAACTATCTCGATTGGCTAATAGAGCTTCCATGGAGCAAGGAAACAGAGGACAACCTTGACCTCAAAAGGGCAAGACGCATCCTCGATGAGGACCATTACGACCTCGACAAGGTAAAAGAGAGAATAATCGAGTTTTTAGCCGTACGTAAATTAAAGGCAGACACTAAAGGCCCCATTCTTTGCTTTGTCGGACCTCCGGGGGTGGGTAAAACCTCACTTGGGAAGTCCATTGCAAGAGCGCTTGGCAGAAAATTTGTAAGAATTTCTCTTGGAGGCATCAGGGACGAGGCAGAAATAAGGGGGCACCGCAGGACATACGTTGGCGCACTACCCGGTAGAATCATTCAGGGTATAAAGCAGGCCGGGTCGAAAAATCCTGTTTTTATGCTGGATGAGATTGATAAAATTGGTGCCGACTTCAGGGGGGACCCCGCTTCGGCACTGCTTGAGGTGCTCGACCCGGAGCAAAACTACGCATTCAGTGACCATTACTTAGAAGTACCCTTTGACCTTTCAAAGGTGCTCTTTATCACAACAGCCAATGTAACAGCTACAATTCCTGCTCCACTCCTGGACAGGATGGAGATTATCGAAATCCCTGGGTATGTGGATATTGAGAAGCTCAAAATCGCTGAGAACTACCTGATTCCAAGACAGAAAGAAGAAAATGGCCTCAAGGATTTCAACATTATCTTCCAGAAGAAGGCTATCATGAAGATAATCAGGGAATACACCCGCGAGGCTGGAGTGAGAAACCTCGAGCGTAAGATTGGCGGAATAATGAGAAAAATAGCGACATTGGCTGCTGAGGGTAAGCTCTCCGATAAAAAGATTGTGATAACACCAAAGAAGGTGGAGAAATTCCTCGGACCTCCAGTGTATTTCTCCGAGGTCAAGGAGAGGAAGGGTGAGCCCGGGGTTGTCACAGGCCTCGCATGGACACCCACGGGCGGTGACATTCTCTTTATCGAAGCTCTGAAAATGCCCGGAGGCAAAAATCTAATCCTCACGGGCCAGCTTGGTGATGTGATGAAGGAGTCTGCCGAGGCAGCACTCTCCCTTGTCCGCTCAAAGGCTGAAAATCTTGGCATTGACCCCAAGTTTTACGAAAAATACGATATTCACATTCATGTGCCCGAAGGAGCTATCCCTAAAGATGGGCCATCTGCCGGAACCGCGATTTTCACTGCACTCGTTTCGGCCCTCACAGAGGTTCCTGTTGACACAGAGCTTGCCATGACAGGTGAGATAACGCTGAGAGGAAAAGTTCTGCCTGTCGGTGGCATTAAAGAAAAGGTCATAGCGGCTAACCGTGCAGGCATTAAAAGGGTTATTCTACCCAAATGGAATGAGAAGGATTTAATTGAAGTGCCTGAGTACGTGAAGAAGGAACTGCACTTCCATTTCGTGGAGCACGTGGACCAGGTGCTGGAGGTTACCTTTGGCGACAAACTTAAAA
>WFZT01000025.1 GCA_015489415.1 Caldifarciminota bacterium
GGAGGAGGCGATAGAGTTGTACAATGAGGAGAGGCCGCATCAGTCGTTGGGGTATGCGACGCCGAGTGAGGTGTACAGTGGGGAGGTAGAGATAGAGGGATTTGAGGTGAAGAGAGGAGGTAGGCCATGCTGAGGGGAGTCCCCCTTTTAAGTGTCAACATATTTCAGGACTTGACAGGGCGTATTATGAGAGGTTATTGAGGAGGGGTAAGAGCAAGAGGGCGGCGGGAGGAGCGGTAGCGAGGAAATTAGCGGAGATAGTGTATGCGATAGCGGTGAGCGGAGAGGAATGGAGCTTAGAGAAAGCGATGGAGGGTATAAGGAGAGGCGAGGAGATGGCGATGAGAAGGATGGAGATGTCAGGGGTGGAGACAAGGGCACAACGTCCAACGGAAAGTGATGATATAGATATAAACATATTTTAGGCGGGAAGGAAAGAAAAAATTCAGATTTTGTCCAGCTTGTTAGCAGATTAGAGAGGGGGTAATATTGTCAAAAATCCCAAAGGCAATGGAAGGCAGTGGCATCAAGGTTTTACGATAATAACGATAGCAAATTTTATGATACTGTTGTTATCAATCTTGACAAACATTATTGTTATCTCCCCCACGCTTTGCGTGGGGGAGGGTGAGGGACCTGACGTCACCCACGAATTTCTGGATAATAACACCTTATCCCTTGCCAGGTCTTCAAAAAGGTGTACTACGCTCAATATTTGAACACTCTCTTTATGCGGTATAAACGAATATATCCTTCAGGTAAAATTGTTGATTTACTGCGAAAAATTGAATTTCTCGCCCAGATTGCATTGTATAAATATACATAACAAGCAAAAACATGGGTGATATCAGCCTCCTATCCTCCCCCCACGCACGATGTGCGTGGGGGGAGGAATAAGGTGGGGGGCAAATTTTTCATTAAAATTCAAAGGTTTTAAAATTTTTCGAACACGCTCTCGTCAACTTGACCAATATGACATATTGGAGTAAACTTTGGCAGAAGGTTTTCAAAAAGGAGGTTAAAGATGGATTTGAAAGACTTTTCGCTCGAAGATTTGCTTCTAACCGCAATAAAGAGTGAGGTAGAAGCGTATAAGATCTACAGTGGCCTTGCAGAACAGGTAAAAAATGTCACTCTAAAGGATCATCTCAAATTTTTAGCAGGAGAGGAGGAAAAACATAGAAAATTTCTCGAAGATGCCTATAAGGAAATCTTTCCTGAAAGAGAAATAAAGCTACCCGAGAAGACGCCCGTTCCCCTCCCATCAATCCATATAGAGCATGAGCTTGTAAAGCTGAGCGAGGTCCTTGAGCAGGGTATGAAAGCCGAGCTGGCAGCACATGAATTTTATAAGGACCTTGCGCCAAGATTTGAGGACAATCCGGGTATTAAGAATATGTTGTTAAAATTATCAGAAATTGAGATGAAACACTACGAAATTTTGAAAGAAGAAAAAGAAAAGGCCGAAAAAACCGAAGATGCCGATATAGATTGGGGCATGATCCACGTCGGCCCATGAAAGGAGGAAAGCCATGAAGAAATACTACAGATGTGAAACGTGTGGTAGAATTGTTGAAATTATTAAAGATGGAGAAGGAGACCTTATATGCCACGGCAAACCCATGGTCCCCATTACTGAACAACAGGTAAATATGTACTTGAAAGGTATAGAGAACCTCACAGAAATTCCTAAAATGCCTAAAGAAGGTTTCAAAAATATAGACGATGTGCTGGATTTCGCTATTAAGGTTGAAGAAGACTCTTACAACTTCTACAAGTACTGGGAGGAAAAGGTCGAGCAACCTCATATGAAGAAGGTCTTCGCCGACTTTGCTGCCCAGGAGCTAAAACACAAAAAGAAAATTCAGGATATTAAAGAGGGTAAAAAACTAAAACTTACCACATCTGGTGGAAAGAAAATAGCTGACCTTAAGATCGGAGATTATCTTGTGGATGTAACACCATCCCCGGCTATGGATTTCCAGGATGCACTGATTATAGCGATGAAAAGGGAAAAAGAGGCATTCGAATTTTACGAGGCTCTCGTGGAAATGGCTGATTCAGAGGAAATGAAACAAATATTCAGATTCCTCGCCGATGAGGAGGCCAAACATAAGCTAAAGCTTGAAACAATTTACGACGAGTACGTCTACACGGAATTTTAAATTTCAGGTGGTTGGGTGGGGATTTTTTTCAAGAGATTGAATCCTCTGCGGATTGATAAATTATTCAAACGCAGATGATAGAATGTGAAGTACAAGGGTATCGTAATCTATGCCCATGTGCTCAGCCTCTGCAGGCAGGTCCGAAAGCTCGGTCATACCTGGTATTGTATTGATCTCAAGAATGTAGGCCTTCCCGTCCTCAGATACAACTGCATCAACCCTTGAGAACCCTCTGCATCCTATAATCTGGTGGGTTAGAACTGAGTACCTTTGAAGTTCTTTGTAAACCTTACGAGGGAGCTCGGCAGGAATAATGAACTCAGTTGCTCCGGGAGTGTATTTTGCCTCGTAGTCATAGAACTCGTGCCCCTTTGGTCTCAACTCCAGTATCGGCAGGGCAAATGATTCCTCACCGGTTCCAAGAACACCAACCGTAACTGATTTGCCATCGATAAATTTTTCAAAGTAAAAAGAGCCAAATTCTACGAGCTCCACTTCGATCACTTTAAGAAGCTCATCTTCATCCTTCACAATATGTACACCAAGGCTTGAGCCCTCCTCAACCGGTTTTACAACCACTGGGAGGCTCAGGTTCTCGAGTACTTTCTCTCTCAATTTTTCTGGATTCTTCTCGAAAGGGTCATAAAAATAAGGCGGAGTGGGTAAGTTTTCCTCAATCAACAACCTTTTCGTGGCAATCTTATTCATCCCGATAGCGGATGCAAGGACACCCGAGCCTGTATAGGGAATTCCCATCAATTCAAGCACTCCCTGAACTGTCCCATCTTCACCTGGCTTACCGTGAAGCATTATCACCACCACATCCGGATATATCTCCTTTATCCGCTCGTAGAAATCTTTTCCCATGTCAAGCGCAGAAACGTCGAATCCCATCCCTTTCAATGACTCGAAAACCCTTTTACCGGACCTAAGAGAAACTTCTCTCTCCCGAGACCAGCCTCCGTAAAGAACAAGCACCTTTTTGCTTTTTAGATATTCAATTTCTTTCATCTTTTTCCCTCTTTGGTACAAGCAATCCTTCAAGGAACGCTCTCTTCTTTGCTGTCCCCTGAAACTGTCTGATCAGCAAAACAGGGAGTGCCGCAAAATAGTTTGCTCTAACTCCCCAGCTCACATAAGGTTTCGAAAAAATTATGGTGGTGTACACAACAAATCCCATAAGACCACCGAAGTTCTTCTTTTTTGACAGCCAGCCAGGAGGATGAGCAAATTTGGCGAGTAAAGCTCCTATGACGAATGCAAGTGCTGCCCATAAAATATCAACAGTAGAAATGTTCAAGAAAGCTCCGAGTGTAGGGGCCATCCCCTGCCCGCCCTGGAATTTTAGAAACACCGTCCAGTTGTGCCCGGCAATCACCGCCATGGTAATCGGTACAAGCTGGTAAAGGTTGAGACCCGCCGAGCGGGCGATCGCCAGTGGGACGAATCCCTTGCCAATGTCAAGTACCCCTGCGATGATTCCATAAACTGGCCCAACATTTTTAAATACGTTAAATGCCCCCACGTTGCCAGAATCCACCCTTCTGATGTCAATCCCACGAGCAGTTTTGGCGATCAAAAATGAAAAAGGAATAGCACCAATAAAATATGCGAGGATTGTGTAGCCAAGTACTTTCATTGCCATTAAAGATAAACATATATTCGGGGAATGGTCAATGAAACTGTTCCGCAGTATAATAAAGAAAATGCGCAAAATCTTGCTCGTCGTTGGAATTTCTCTTGCAGCGTCCAGCTGTTTTAATCCATTTAATCCCCGAGAAGGTAAAGGAGTATATCCACTTCCTGTAGAGCCAGAGATTGTCATAAACAACCTGGTGCTCGCCTATTCTACTAAAGATTTAAATGGCTACATCAAATGCCTTGATCCGGATTCTTTCAGGTTTTATTTTGACGATTCAGAGGACTCTATCCGCGAGATACTCGAGCTCAACTGGGGCATTGACAGCCTTTCATGGGGGCTTGAGCAGGAAATCATTTCTGCAAGAAATATATTCAACAATGTGGATGAAATAAACCTTGAACTCACCGGCGGTAGAGGGGTTCCACTTGGTGATAATAAGTGGGTCTTCATTTATAATTACAATCTAAATCTGATACCTTCTCCTCCTGGAATAAGCTCGATAGAGGGCAGAGCAAGATTCATTTTGAGGAGAAGGCCTGAAGATAATCTGTGGTACATTATGACTTGGGAAGATTATGCTTTTTGAGAGGTGATTAAAATGAACGAATTTGATCTTGCAATAAAGGGGAAATTTGTGGTTTCATTTTTCCATGGAGTTATTGAGAATGGAGTCGTTGGCATAAAAGGAAATCGCATTGAACGTGTTTTCAGAGAGGGTGAGATTGAGTATGATGCTAAAGAGACAATCGGGGGAGACGATTTTATTGTAATGCCCGGACTTGTAAATGCGCATACGCACGCGGCTATGATAGCTTTCAGGGGATTGGCCGATGACCTTCCACTTTTCGATTGGCTCCAGAATTACATCTGGCCCGCCGAGGCCAAGTTTGTTGACAAAAAATTCATCCGTACCTCCCTTCCAATTGCTGCCGCTGAAATGCTCTCCACTGGCACCACCACCTACGCAGATATGTATTTCTTTGAGCGTGATGCAGCAGAGGTGATCTCTCAAATTGGGATGAGAGCAGTGCTTGCCGAAGGTGTGATAAATTTCCCCACGCCTACCGCCTCAAACTGGAAAAAACAACTTGACTACGTGCGTGAATTCATCAAAGACTGGCTCGGGCACGAGCTGGTAAAACCATCTATCGGTCCTCATGCCCCTTATACCACAACACCGGAAATCTTGGAAAAATCGAGGGAATTGGCGGAAAAGCACAATATTCCAATTCAAATACATGTGGCAGAGACACAAAAGGAAGTTGAGGAGATAAAAGAGAAATACGGTGACACGCCCGTGAGATACTTAAATTCAATCGGTTTTTTAAGTGAGCTTGTGGTGGCCGCCCATTCTGTCTGGCTCGATGACGAAGAAATTGGGATATTTGCTGATAAACATGTGGGAATCGCCTCATGCCCGCAGAGTAACGCGAAACTTGCCTCGGGTGTGGCACCACATACAAAGTATATTGAGAAAGAAGCTGTTCTGGCCCTTGGGACCGATGGTGACGCTTCAAACAACTCCCTTGATATGTTTCAGGAAATGAAGTTTATGGCCCTTGTTTGTAAAGTGCACACCATGGAGCCAACGTCTTGCCCCGCCGAAGAGGTCCTGAAATCTGCGACACTTCGAGGTGCTCGTGCCCTCGGATACCACGATCTGGGAGACATTAGAGAAGGGTATCTTGCAGACCTCGTTACAGTCAGGATAAATACACCGCACGGGACTCCTGTTTACAATCCCATTTCACACATTGTTTATGCTGCCAAGGGAACCGATATAACTCATGTCGTGGTAAATGGTAAACTGCTCTACGATGGCGAGTTCAAAACCATAGATATAGAGAGGAGCTTCGCTGAATTCAATAAAATTGTGAGAAAAATAAAGGATAAGTTCTCGCGGTGATTGAGCAAATCTACCAACTCATCATAAACTTAGTAAATTTCTTTGCTCGAGTTGATGTGCAATACCCCACAAGTCCCCGGGATATATGGATTCATGCCTCCTCGGTCGGAGAAATCAACACTATAGCCTACCTTGTGAATCTTTTCATCGAGCGCCACATTTCTCTCTTTATAACCACATTCACCAAAACCGGGCAGGAGCGCGCAAAGATCCTCTGGAAGGAAAGTGTCGAAGTGAGCAGATTCCCTTATGACAAAAAATCCGAGATCGAGAACCTCGTGAGAATTGTTCAGCCTAAGGCACTGATAATCACGGAAACAGAGCTCTGGCCTAATTTGATTTTGACCACGAAGGGAATTCCAAAATTCCTGATCAATGCAAGAATCTCAGAGAAAAGCTTCCCGAGATACAGAAAATTTAAGAAACACATTTCCATGATGTTGAACCAGTTTGAATTAATTCTCGCCCAATCTAAAATAGATTCGGAAAGGTTTATCGAGCTTGGAGCACCTCCTGAAAGGGTAAAGGTAATTGGCAGCCTCAAATACGACGCGGTGAAAAGGCCATACAAAGTTGTAAGCCGCGAATTTCACGGATACCGGAAAGATGATATCATCGTTATTTTTGGAAGCATACGAACGAAGGAAGAAGATGCAGTAATCAGAACCATAGATAAACTGAGAAGGGAATTCAAAAACGTTCAGTTTATCATCGCGCCGAGGCATCTAATAAGAAAGGAGTTTATAGTCGCGAAGTTAAAGGCAAGAGGAATACCTTATATTCTGCGAAATACAAGAGGGAAATTCTACAGAGATAAAGTTTTGATACTCGACACTCTCGGTGAGTTGTTTGACTTTTATCACATTGCCGATATTGCCTTTGTGGGGGGAACTCTTGCAAACTATGGGGGGCATAGCCTGATAGAGCCCGCCTATGTAGGAATACCTGTCATAATGGGGCCATATTACTCAAATATTAAAGAAGCTGGAGAGCTTTTAAAGGAATTTGGTGGGGCAAAAGAAATTGAGACCGAAGAAGAGCTTTTGCAAACTCTGCGGGAACTCATTCAGGACGAAGGAAAAAGGAAGGAGATGGGAAGGAAAGCACTTGAGGCAATAGAGTCCAGAACCGGCGCCTCCGAAAAAACCTTCAACCTAATCCTCAACAAAATCAAGCTTATTGATTAAGCCAATATATGACGACAAATAAAAAAATGCAGGCTGAAATCTTGGGAATCTACAGAGGGCCATTTATATACTGAAAGAAGATGGAAATGGCCTCAAATCGTTTTTCGTTGCTTATCCAGTTTAAGTTCTAAATCTGTAGGGATTATTATTTTCAATCCGTCTTTTTGTTTTTCGTAATATATAACATCCGCTTCTATTCTTTCTGACAGCATCTTCTTGGACTCGTAAGTAATTGGTTTCAGGCTAACGGGTATATTCCCGATATACCCATCAATTCCTTTGCTTTCCTCTTCAGGGGTTGATAGTCGATAAACCGTACCAAATTTTCCAGCAATCTTTTTTAAAACAGCTTCCTGAAATCTCAATCCAATAAAGGTTTTCACAATCACAAGGTCTCTTACCCATTGTCTGATCATATCTTCATCTATCTGATTAATGACCTCTTTCAAATTATTAATCATTTCGAGAATCTTTTTAGTTGCTACATCTATTGATTCCGGGTATCTTTCCAAATACCACTCCTCCCATTCCTCGAGTGTCCTTCCAGTAAACTCTTTTATGAGTTCGCTCATCTTTCCTACAACTCTCGGTCTCGTCGCCTGTGCATTCTGGTTGGCCAGGTTTATAATCTGGCTTGCATACTTTGGAAATTCTGGAGCTTTTATCTCCATTAATCTCCTTATTTCATCAGCCTTTATTTTAAACTCCATAGATACACCTCACTTCTCACCTATTCTTTTCCCCTTTAGCCATTTTCTCAGCTTTTTCTGTATTAACCTTCAATTTTAAAAATTTACTCTTTAGATCAAAATCGGAATTATTATCCACTACTGCCAACCCACTCTTTATTAAATAAGCATTAACAAATATTTTATTTTTGAGATACACGTACGCTTCTACCAGATCTTTACTCGCTACATACCCTTTATCAAATTTAAGAAACACTTGCTTTTTGAGTATATACCGTCTCAAGTAGGGAATAGCTTTTTCTAAATTGGTTATAACGATACCCCTGAATTTCACAACAAGCCCTGTGTCAAGCTTCAGACTGCCATCTTCAAAAATATCCACCACTTTATACAATCCGTTTTTGCCAAATCTCAACTTATCCGGTTCAATTACGGGTTCTGCATCTTTTATTCTCGGGGTATATTCAACATCTTCAGGAGTTATCGGCAAATCCCTTTTAACAATTTCAATTTTTTCCTTGAAAATACTATTCATCCCTATTTTCTTTTTGATAAGTTTAAGGAAATCTTCATTTATCTCATATCCTATCGCGTTTCTTCCCAATTCCAGAGCGACTTTCGCCGTGGTCCCACTTCCTATAAAAGGGTCAAGGACAGTTTCACCGATGAAAGTAAACATTTTTATTATGCGTTTGGGCAATTCCTCCGGGAACATTGCCTGATGGTCTATCTGTCGTGCTCCGCCAAAATACCAGTGCCCATAAAAATATTCTTTCCATTCTTCCTTAGACAATCGGGATTTTTTCTTGATATCTTCGGGGATTTTTTTACTTTTACCGGGCTTTTTAAATATGAGAATGTGCTCGTAATCTATCTCTACCATCCCATTTGGGGGATAAGGATACGAGCCCATCACATTTGCTCCACCTGTTGTATTCATTGTGGTTTTCTTTTGCCAGATAATTGACCCCATGTAATCGAACCCGATATCTTCACATTGAGCAATTATCTCAGCATGGAGAGGGATAATCTTATATCTACCATAAACTATGGACCTTGCAAATTGATCTCCTATATTGATAACAAGTCTCCTTCCTGGTTCCAGAACCCTGAATGACTCCCTCCAAACCCTATAGAGGTCTTTCAGATATTCATGTAAGGTTTGTCCGTATCCAATTTGATCTTTAACTCCATAGTTTTTTATGGACCAGTATGGTGGTGATGTAACAATTAGCTGGACAGACTGATCCTCTACTTCCAGCATCTTACGACTATCACCTATAACTATTTTTATCCAATTTTCCATGCGAGTTCTTTGTTTACTAATACTATTATGATAAAATCTTAGACAACTTTGGACAACAATTCCAGCACAAAAAGTTTTTTATAATCTTAGAATTTGGCAGCAAGATTAAAATCCCCATTTTTACTTCCCCTGTGTACTCACCTGTCATTTGCAAACAAAATAATCTTTGAGTGAACATCCAGCAAATTATGGCGATTAAAAACTTATTTTGTGTATTTCCATCTTAACATAGGAAAGCACCTAAGCCACATCTCTTCTATACGGGACTCCGTCATAAAGAACGATACTGGCATCTGTAACAGAGCTTAAAAAGTAAAGGGGTATCATCAATTAATAGCCTCAAACGAGCCCTTATCTAAAAAACATATCCAATTATTATTTTGCACCCGCAGAGACCAACATTTTCATAAGCATTTTTGGCTTTTGGCTGGTATTTGTTTTTTGCTTTATAATTCAAAAAAATTTGCCTGGAGGTAAAAAAATGGGCACAGAGTTGAAAGAACTGGCTTTGAGGACCCTGAAGACACCCCACGGTGAGTTCAAATTTTATGACATAAACAAAGTGGGGGAAGCACTGGGAGTGGATGTTACCAAACTCCCTTATTCCATCAGGGTGCTTGTCGAAAATATTGTAAGAAATATTGACGGAAAACACATCACAGAGGACGACGTAAAAACCATCCTGAGCTGGTCGCCGGATATGAAGGAGCGGAAGGAGATTCCATTCATGCCAGCCAGAATTGTCATGCAGGATTTCACAGGTGTCCCCGCAGTTGTTGATCTCGCGGCCATGCGCTCTGCTATGGCAAGACTCGGCGGAGACCCGGAAAAGGTCAATCCTATCATCCAGTCCGATCTTATAATTGACCACTCGGTACAGGTTGACTTCTTTGGCACATCCTACGCAATCTTCAAAAACCTTGATTTTGAATACAAGCGCAACAAAGAGAGATACACACTCTTGAAATGGGCACAGAACTCATTTGCAAATTTCAGAGTCGTTCCTCCAGGTACCGGTATTATTCATCAGGTTAACCTTGAATACCTTGGCAAAGTGGTCATGTCCAACAATGGATTTGCCTACCCCGATACACTCGTTGGAACAGACTCACACACCGTGATGATCAATGGTCTTGGTGTCCTCGGCTGGGGTGTCGGTGGAATTGAAGCCGAGGCCGCAGTTTTAGGACAGCCTATTTACATGCTTACACCTGAGGTTATTGGGTTTAAACTTACCGGAGAGCTTCCGGACGGAGCCACTGCCACTGACCTTATTCTAACCATTGTCAGAATGCTCAGGGACAAGGGAGTTGTTGGAAAATTTGTTGAATTCTTTGGCCCTGGTGTGAAATCTCTGAGATTAGAGGACAGAGCAACAGTATCCAATATGGCACCTGAGTGCGGCTCCACTGTCAACCTGTTCCCTGTTGATGAAACTACCCTGAAATACATGAAGAAATCAGGAAGATCAGATGAGCAGGTGGCACTCGTTGAGGCATATCTCAAAGAACAGGGTATGTTTGACACGAGCATGGCCGAGGGAGTCCAATATACCGACGTACTCGAACTCGATATGTCCACAGTTGAGCCCACTGTGGCAGGGCCGAAGAAACCGCATGAGAAGGTTCTTTTAAAAGATGCCAAAAAGGCATTCAGAGACTCCATCAGTTACTTTATCGGCAAGGAAATTCCTGATCCCGAAAAAGAGGCCATTGACCTCGAAATTGATGGAATTAAAACAAAATTCGGTCACGGCTCAGTCTGTATAGCAGCGATTACGAGCTGTACAAACACATCAAACCCATTTGTCCTCATAGCAGCGGGTCTGGTTGCAAAGAAGGCCGTGGAACGTGGACTTGAAGTTCCTCCCCACGTCAAAACAAGTCTTGCCCCTGGCTCTCAGGTTGTAAAAGACTATCTTGAGAAAGCCGAACTGCTCCCCTATCTCGAGGCCCTGAGATTCCACGTTGTGGGCTATGGATGCACCACCTGTATTGGAAACAGTGGGCCTTTGAGAAAGGAAGTTGCGGATGCTATCAAAGAACACAATTTTGTGACAGCTGCAGTGCTGAGTGGTAATAGAAACTACGAGGGACGTGTAAGCCCCATAGTGAGGGCTGCATTTCTTGCATCTCCACCACTTGTAGTAATTTATGCATTAGCTGGAACATTCGACATTGACCTTTATAATGAGCCAATAGCCTACGATCCCAACAATGAACCTGTTTACCTCAAAGACCTCTGGCCTACAACCAAAGAGGTTAACGAAATCATTGATTCTGTCATCTCCTCTGACATGTACAAAGCAAAATATGCCCACGTATTCGAAGGTGATGAGAGATGGAAGAGCCTGCCTGTAGAAAAGAGCGAGCTTTACAACTGGGACCCCAATTCTACTTATGTGCAGGAGCCACCTTTCTTTAAAGACCTCACCCCAGAGGTTCCAGAGCCTGACGATATCTTGAATGCTCGCGTCCTTGCACTTCTTGGAGATACCATAACAACCGACCACATCTCACCTGCAGGCCCGATACCTGTTGATTCCCCCGCTGGCAAATACCTTCTTTCAAAGGGTGTGAAGCCTGAGGAATTCAACACATATGGCTCACGCAGGGGTAACCATGAGGTAATGATGCGCGGAACATTTGCAAATGTGAGACTTAGAAATCAGCTTGTTCCCGGGAAAGAAGGTGGCTGGACAGTCTATCTCCCAACTGGTGAGGTAATGACCATTTACGATGCCGCCATGAAATATCAGGAAGACGGCACACCGCTACTTGTTATTGCAGGCAAGGAATACGGTTCTGGAAGCTCTCGAGACTGGGCTGCAAAAGGCACCATGCTCCTCGGTATTAAGGCAGTAATTGCGGAAAGCTTTGAGAGAATTCACAGGAGTAATCTTGTTGGAATGGGAGTGCTGCCGCTCCAGTTCATGCCCGGTGAAAACAAAGAGACTCTTGGTCTTGACGGCAGGGAAGTCTATCACATCAGAGGCATAAAAGAAGGCCTGACTCCTGGAAAGAAATTAGAGGTTACAGCGGTGAAAGAGGATGGCACGGAGATTAAATTCAATGTTATTGCCCGAGTGGATACACCTATCGAGGTTGAGTATTACAAGCACGGTGGAATTTTGAATTACGTGTTGAGGAATATGTTGAAGGGATAAAATTTGTGTGCGCCCCCGCGAAGCGGGGGCGCACATTTTAAGCTCAAAAACCCCAATCTTTAAAGCTCCATCCTACAATTACTCTTTTTAGTATCCCCCTCATTTAGAATGCACCCGAATTTTCAGCTCTATTTAAATAACTTCCACCACACAACAAAGCCTGTTGTAAAAATGCTGAGCAGTATGAGGCCGGCAAGGGGTATGTAAAGAATGGTGAATTCTTTGAAAAGGTTCATGTATGCCCTGCCCGTGTGAATCTCCAGAGCTGCATTCCAGAGTGAGATGGGCAAATCCGCAATCTCCTGCGGCATAGCGGGAAATTCACGGAAAGTGCCTATGGGACGCGCACCTTTGTCATAATCAAAATAAAACTCACCCCTGATGTCATCTGTAAAGCCTGTAACAAGCGGGGATGGGTACCGATAGCCTGGAATTTTCCTGATATAATCGTAGAACATACCGGTTTTGTAATCCCATTCGAATAATCCATCAAAAGAGCCAACAAGTATTTTCCCGTCACCATTGGGCTTGAAAACCGTTATACCCATAACATTTACAGGTGGTGCAGGCCTGAATCTCCTCAAAGGCTCCTTGAGATCTTCTGCGGCATAGTAGATTCCATCATTGGTGGCAATTATGTAGCCCTTTATATCATCTCTATAAAGCACAGCCCTCAAACGATCATACCATGCATTATGGGAGCCGAGAGTGGTAAATGGAATCTTCGGTACCCTGCTCCATGCCACAAGTGCAAGGAGAGGGGGCCTTAAAAACATACCCGTTATGGTCAAAATCAAGAGAAATAAAACGGCCATCCACCCAAGTTTATTATGCCAGCGAAGTAAGAACCTCATACTCCGATTAAGCCACCCACCCGGATTGCCTTTCCGAAATTTTACAATGTAATAGCCAAAGAAATAGTACGTTCCAGAGATAACGAGAAAAATAAAAACAAGGGCAAGGATATCAACAAAAATTTTTCCAAACCAGCCAAAAAGCTCGCCAGAATGGAGCATCCACATGGTCTTAAAAAGGCTTACCTTCCCATCGTATCCGGCAGGTGGTGGTAGCTCCAGAACTTCCATTTCTTGCAGATTTACAGTTTTGATGAAATGCGAACGTGTCAGCAAAATTATCGTATCCTGCTTTTCTGTAATATCTACCACTCTTTTCTCATGTGTGGGGATACGGACCTTCTTCCACACACCATTTCGTAATTCGTAAAGCCCGAAGAGGGTGCCAGCTAAAATCTTGCCATTTGAAGCAAGGAATATTTTGCAAATTTTGTGATTGTCCATCCCATGGGGCAATCCTTTTGAGAAATCCTCAAAAAAGCTACCCAATGTGTCGGTCAGCCAGATGCCAATATTCCCATAAATCAGGACACTATCCTTCCCAATCCTTTCCGTGCCCTTTACCGCCGCGTTGTTCCAGTTTTTGAATTTATAAACATCAGGCAAGAGGCTTCGGCTTACGTCAATGTGGGAAAAGAGTTTTCTATGGTTCAGTACAATTCCGCTGATAGGGAAAAGAAGGATAAAAACAACAAAAATTATGCTCACCCATTTATGCCATGTAATAAAAAATCTGACCATGATTAAAAGTTCCTCATAATAACATCGAACAAATAAACAGTAAAGAGGTGATAATTTACTCATTTGCAATTCACACGATTCTGTGTTATCTAATAACCATGAAGGCAATTGCCCAGAGAATGCATGTGGTTGCAGATTTTCTCACTCTTTTCCGCTTCGTAGATGCCCTCCTTATCTTCGCTGCCGCAAATACTGTTTTCACGGCATCAATATTTATTACCGCCGGATGGGCCTCAGATATGTTTGATGGCATGATTGCAAGAAAGTATGGCGGAACCAAATTAGGTGGTCTTGATCTGTACGCAGACCTGAGCTTCGACATCTCAATTCTTTACTTTCTGCTATCAAGGAATGCCATCTCTTGGGGCACCGTCCTCGTCGTCAGCGTCTTATTTATTGGTGCCTATTTCATCCTTCACAACGACGCTCCATTGATGCTCTGGATGGCAATCATTTATTTTGCCTTCATCGTTTATGCCTACTCAGAGGACAAAACAGCATTTTATATCGTCGCAGGCTGGGCAATTCTAACTCCTATCCTGAGTCCCCGAAGGAGTCTCTCTCAAATCAAGCACTTTTTTGAAGAAATTAGGAACTTCATTTAAAAACTCTTTCGAAAAATCTAATTTTAGTTGACACTTTTCCAATGAATTCCCGTAATTTCAATAATTATTATAGGCCAGGCAATAAATTCCCCCTCCATCTTGAATTTAAAGAAATTTCCCTCCCCCACAGGCAAAGCCTGTGGGGGAGGGAATAAAGGGAGGGGGCATTCCGCTTGAAATTTTAAATATTCAAAATGTTACCTCGCATCCATTCCACCCCGCACCCCTTCCAAAGGGAGAGAGGGAGTTTTGCCACTTATCAATCTAAACTGGGAAAACCTTGAATTACTTAGTTTATAATAAATCCAACTCTTTTCTCCTCACTCCATTCATCCCCCGCAGTAAACAGGCTATAATTAAATGGATTTTTCACAGACCATGCGATAAAATACACGGGGAGGTGTTAAAATGATCAAGGTTCTTTTATTGATGGCGGTTTCATTTACCCATCCTGAAAGTGTTCTTCCCGCAGGAGGGACAATTTATGTCTCTGATATCGGCAAATTCGGTGCAGGTGACGGAGCAATTCTGACTCTGAAAGGCGATACTGTTGCCAAAGGTCTCGTAGACCCGAAAGGACTCGCATATTACAACGGAAAGATTTACGCGGCTGATGTAAACCGGATATGGGAAATCGATGAGACAGGTTCAAAGTCCATCTGCTGCAGCCCCAAAGACTTCTCACTGAATGCCAGATTTCTGAACGACCTCGCGGTTCATGACGGCAAACTATACGTTTCCGATACTTACACAAATCAGGTCTATGAAATCAATCTCTCAAAGAAAAAGCCCAAATTGCTTTTTAAAATCCCCAAGCCCAACGGTATCTGCTTTACTCCCGACGGTAAAATGTTTGTGATCACCTTCACAATCCCCGCGAGAATCTATCTTTACAGTCATGGCAAAATCAAAAAGCTCTTCGAAGACAAAAAATTCGAAGGTGGTGACGGAATCGTTTGCGACGGCAAACACCTTTATGCTTCTTTCTACCTTAGTGGGCAGGTGGTTGAATTTAACTTAAAAAAGGATAAAATCGAGTTTGTAAAGGTGCTAAAAGATGGATTAAAAACCCCGGCCGACATAGGTCTCTCACAAGACGGGATTCTATACATTCCTCAGCTTTCCATTGGAAAAATTATCGAAATTAATCTCAAGGAGGAGAAGTGATGCGATTTTTAAAGGTCTTCCTCATCACAGTCGCCATTGTAGTGGCATTGGTTGTTTTCGCCCTTTATCAATATTTTGGCAGAATGACTCCGCCAAAAAATGCTACCTACATCGTGGGAGTAAAAGACACCGTAAAGGTCATTATGGATGACTACGGTATGCCCCACATTTACGCGAAAAACCTCGATGATCTTGTTTTTGCCCAGGGGTTCTTACACGCGCGTGACAGGCTATTCGGCATGGAATTAACAAGAAGGGCAGCGCAGGGCAGATTATCAGAAATTCTCGGTAAGGATTTGCTCGACACGGATATATTTTTAAGGACCATTGGATTTGACAAAATAATAGATTCTATCTGGGAAATCCTGACTCCCGAAGAAAAGCATATCCTTGAAGTTTATGCAAAAGGGGTAAATGCCTATTTGAAGCAGGGCAAAATGCCACCGGAATTCAAACTCCTTGGCATTAAACCCGAGCCCTGGGACCCTAAACAGTCCCTTGGATACATAAGACTTATGGGATGGGACCTGTCCTCCGGCTTTAACTATGACTGGATACTGTATCAGATTCGCAGTAAAGTGGATAGCGCAAAATTTGCAGAAATCGTACCGTCATGCCCGTCCAACGCCCCGCAGATCATTCCCATAAACAAAAAATTCCTGATGGGCATGAAAAAATTCAAGAATATATTTGGTGGACTCGGGGTCTCGGGTAGCAATTCCTGGGTGGTCTCAGGTAAAAAATCCGTCACGGGCAAACCCATTCTTGCAAACGACCCTCACCTCTCTATTAAAATGCCCATTCTATGGTACGAAGTGCACCTTGTTGCACCCGGGATCAATCTCTACGGAGTTTCCCTACCCGCTCTCCCCTTTGTTGTCATTGGACACAATGACCGTATTGCGTGGGGTTTAACAAATGTAATGATGGACGACGCCGACCTTGTTATTGAAAAAGTTAATCCCGATAATCCCAACCAGTACCGGTATCACGGGAAATGGGTCAATTTCATCATTAAAACCGATACTATCAGAATCAAAGGCAGCAAGCCCTACATTCTTAAGACAAAGTGGACGGTTCACGGTCCTGTAGTATCAGACATCAAGAAAATCAAGAATAAGGTAGTCGCTCTCCGCTGGACAGGTTACATGAAGACTGATGAATTCAGAGCCATTCTTAAAATCGCTAAAGCGCATAACTGGCAGGAATTTTTAGATGGCGTCCAGTACTTTAAGGTACCGGGGCAAAATTTTGTTTATGCTGACGTAGATGGTAATATTGGGTACGTTACAGGAAGTGGAATTCCTGATCGGAAACCGGGACCATACTATCTCCCAATGAATGCAGATGATCCGGGAGTTAACTGGACAAAATTTATTCCTTTCGACAAAAATCCTAAGGTGTACAACCCTGAGCAGGGATTTATCGCTACAGCTAACTGTGTAATTGACTGGAATTTCCCCTACTATATAACTGTCTACTGGGAGCCTGCTGCGAGGATTGAAAGGATCAATCAGGTCCTGAGGAGCAAAGACAAATTCTCCATAGAAGACTTCAAAAAGCTCCAGATGGATGACACACCTCCATGGGATAAAGTTATTAAAAAACGCATGGTCAAAGACCTTTACTCTTACAGTGGCACTCCTCTTGAAAATAAGGCAAAGAAAATTCTTATGAACTGGAACGGCCAGGAAGATAAGGATTCTGTGGGGGTAACCATCTTCTACTTTACTCTCAAAAACATCATGCGTGAGACATTTGCCGATGAACTGGGTGACAGTCTTTATGAACAATTTGCCTCAATGGGGAATCAACCCCTTATCGTGCTCTACAAACTTTACCTTTATCCATACGATTCGTGGTTTGACAATGTGAAGACCAAGAAGGTTGAGTCGAGAAAGGATATTACCATAAAGGCATTCCGCGAGGCGGTTGCAGAACTTAAATCCCTGAGAGGCTCAAACCCATCTAACTGGAAGTGGGGTTACTTCCATACATTTGAATTCCATCATCCATTTGGTTCAAAGGCAATCCTGAGAAAAATCTTCAACCGTGGTCCTTATCCAGTTTCCGGGTCGAATATCAGCATAAACAAGGCCCAGTGGAAATGGAACAAACCTTTTAGCATGGTGACAGGGCCCTCTACCAGGCAGATTGTGGACCTTTCAAACATAAACAACTCTCTTGCGGTGATAGCATCTGGAAATTCAGGTATTTTCACGAGTAAGCACTATGATGACCAGATAAAGCTATGGCTAAACGGCGGCTACAGGCGGGTTTACATGGACAGGAAAGATGTTATGGCACACAGTGAAGGAACAATTTATTTGATACCTAAGTGAAAATGAAGGTGTGGGGCGCGGCTTCGCCGCGCCCCACACCATTAAAAAGTCATGCTTAACCTGCTCGTAACTTTCATAATTTCACTCTCATGTGGTAGAGCTTTTGATAATATTAAAAACGTCCACGCTTTTACCGCTGACTTCGAGGAAATTATCACATCTCCTGCACTTGGGAAAGGCACTATGAGAGGGAAAATCTGGTTTAAAAACGGCATGGCAAGGATAAATATTTACTCTCCGGACGCAGAGGTGATTCTCGTCAGGGATTCAACGATAAAAACAATAAACTTTGCCGATTCAACAATGATAGTGCAGAAGAAAACAGAGCAAACAGAATTTTTCTTTAACCTGATTAGAAATGCGAGCCCTGCGAGAATCAAAAGCACTGGTGACATATGTTTCGCCCTTATAAAGCCAGAAATTGAGACCATAGACAGCATTTATTTCAAGTTTAATAAAGAGGGCAAACCTCTGGTCATAAAACTCTTCCAGGCCAGAACTACAGTGGGTGTTAGACTCAAAAATTTCAAGACAAAACAAACCCTCCCCGACTCCCTGTTTGAAGTACCCCCCCCCAAAGGATTCCACACAATAAATTTTTAGTGAGAATGTAATTTTTCAAGCAATATGCCCCCTCCCTTTAACCTTTCCCTTAAGTGTAGATTGTGGGGAAGGGAAGGTCATTTTTGGGGCAAGGTTCACTCGTGGTTGGAAAAAGTTAATGGGAAATATCACCGGTTCTTGGTGGAAAGCACCATGCTGGTCATAAACTGAGCCGATGATGGTATAACTGGTTATCATTTGCTTCCGTTGTGGAAATTTGGGATTGAAGTGTATGAAAATTTGAGGGGTGTAGTGTTGAGAAAGGATTTTACTCCCAGCTCAAAATAACTTCCTCTCCCCGCATAAATTCTATGCGGGGAGAGGTCAGGTGAGGGGTTACATCTAAAAATTTCGTTCAAAAAATCTGTGAATCTCCCTCTCTCACGAAGTGGGAGAGGGTCGGGGTGAAGGCTTACATCTTGAATTCTTAAAGATTTCAAGCGGAAGGCCCCCTCCCTTTAATTCCCTCCCCCACTTGCACAGCAAGCGGGGGGAGGGAGGTGCCTGAGTCTCGTAGTTTTCCGCAAGCGGGTTCAAAAATGAAATTTTTCTGGCACAGTCAATTGGCAAAATCTTAGATTTACCTTTTCCCCGGAAAATTATATAAAAGCATGCCGTTTGGGTGTTCCATTCCATTAAAATAAGTTCCAGCACTTACTTTTAAAACAGGATAATTATTACCACTAATATTAACACTATCTTCTCCTAATACTAATGGAACACCAAAACCATTTGTCCAATATTTAATTGTTTCTGCTAGATGTTGCATTTGATAATCAATCTTTGTGGGCATTCTAGGATTACCTTCCGTAACAGAATATCCAGGATAAATATAACGATAAGGATTCATTTCATTTGGTATAATTAATGCAGTTAAAAACTCTTCCATAGTTGGACCCTCAACCAAATTATAAGCAGCTACGCTTGCACCGCCGCGATAAATATATCCTTGTGCATTATCATTAAAATAATTAGAGGCATGATAAGCATTAGCAGAATACTTACCATAAATTATAATCTCTCCTGGATGTGGTCTAACATAAGGTCCTTCTTGTTGAAAATATTGATACCAATCTGTGCTATCTTGTAGATCAGCAACAATGATTTCTGGCATAAATTGTAAAGAATTACTTTCATCAAAGAATGAGTGAATCCAGGTTTGAATACTATCAACCTGTTCTTGTGTTAATGATGCAGAATAATCATAAGGAAAAACATCTGGATTAATATTTCTAAAAATA
>WFZT01000026.1 GCA_015489415.1 Caldifarciminota bacterium
AAACATGGTGCACCTCCACGCCCGGGCCCCGCTCCACAAGAAATGCCGTCATTGCTCTCTTGGGGTCTTCAATGCCTTCAACTTTCCCATAAATCAAAAACAAATCAGCGCCCTCAGCTCCGACTACGAACCTTTTCTGTCCGTTGATTATGAATTTGTTTCCTACCCGCTTCGCCTTCGTAGTGGCTGCAAAGAAGTCTGAACCTCCTCGCGGTTCCGTGAGCCCCTCTGCCACCGTCAATTTCCCGGCAATCATGGGCTTTAAGTACTTTTCCTTTTGCTCTTCTGTTCCAAAAACATGTATTGCTTCACCAACAATTGAAACGAGTGAGTAAAGGCAGGCAAGCGAAGTTCCAAGCACACCAACTTCTTCAAGGGCCACAAGCTCAGATGTCCAGGGCATTCCCGCACCTCCCCATTTGGGGTCAAATCTGAGTCCAAGCAATCCCCTTCTGCCGGCTTCTTCAAGAAATTCGCGCGGATACCTGACCTTTTCGGCGTCCATGTCCAGCAAAAGTTGCCTCGGAATAGAAGAAACGAAGTCAATAACTCTTTTCTTTAGCTCTTTCTCTTCTTTGGTTAGCATTGCTTCTGTTGACATATCTCGTGCCTCCTATAAGTTTGAGTATTTCTGTTTTAAAATTGCTTTATTTAATTTGCCCGCGCTCGTTAGAGGAATTTCATCCACAAAGATGAATTTGTCTGGAATCCAGAATTTCGCGATTTTACCCTCTTTTACCGAATTCATCATATAATTTCGCAGCTCAGTCTCTGAAATTTCAGACCTGGCTTGAATCACGGCAAGAGGCCTCTGACCCCACCTTTCGTCATACATTGGAATCACAGCAACGTGTTCAACGGCAGGATGCTCTGATAAAACTGCCTCGAGAATGCCTGTAGGAATCCACTCACCACCGCTTTTCACAGCATATCCCTCTCTTCCGGCAACGTAAAGGAGTCCATTGGGATAGAAAAACGCCAGGTCGCCAGTTCTAAACCATCCATCTTTGTAAGCCTCGGCCGAAAGCTCTGGTGCCTTGTAATATCCCATTGGCAACCAGGGGCTTTTTACCCACAGTGTACCTATGGTTTTCCCGTCGTGTGGAACCTCATTTCCATCGTCATCCCTGATTGAAGCCTCCACCATGGGAAGTAGCTTCATCCCTTTTCTTAGCCACTCAGTTGCTTCCTCACTGCTCTCAGAAATGCCAGATGGTACAACGGAAATCGCTGTCCCAAGCTGGTCAGAGCCACCATAAATCAGACTGAATTTAACACCTCTCTTTACCGCCTGTGTGGCAAGACCGGATGTCAGTGGACTCCCGCCTGTCAATACCTTTACGTTTCCAAATTCAGGTTCATTTAAAAGCATGTGTAGTTGTGTTGGCACCATATTAAGCCATGTGACGCCTTCATTCTTGATTAATTTCACCTGCTCGGCCGGTGTGGCTGCCCCGGGTAAAACAAGTTTCGTCCCTACGTATGCCGGGAAGAAGGCAACACCCCAGGCATGAATATGAAAGAAAGGAATGAGCGGCATGATCACGTCTTCATTAGAAACCTTCGCTCCTGTTCTGTGCAGAGAAAGATGGTGAAATAGCTGAAGTGCACCAATTAGTATATTTTTGTGTGAGTACATTATTCCCTTGGGCCTTCCTGTGGTTCCTGTGGTATAAAATATGGAAAATGCGTCATCCTCGTGAACTTTTTCAGCTTCTTCAAGTTCCCTTTCTTTCCCCTGTTCTACCAGTTTTTCATAGTGATAAACATTTTTAGCAGGGAATGTTGCTTCAGGATTGTCCGTCATTAAGACCCAGTTCTCGAACTTATCCGCCACCTGAGAGATGGCTTTTGCAAAGATATCAGAAACGAATACCCATTTGTCTTCAGCGTGGAGCATTGTATAAACAAGCTGATCTGGGGGAAGTCTAAAATTTATAGTGTGGATTACTGCTCCAAGCATTGAAAGAGCATAATGTAGCTCAAAATACCGGTGTGTATTGACATCTAAGACACCTACTACTGTGCCTTTTTTCACCCCGAGTTCTTTCAGGCTGTTAGCCAGCCTTAGAACTCTCGAATACAATTCAGAGTAGGTCAGTCTCGTATTTCCCGAGACTACCTCCTTATCACCATCGGTTATGAGAGTTTTTCTCATAACCTCATGCACGATATACTCCCTCATGACTACCTCCTCGTTGTGAATGAGCTCAGTTAAAAGGTTTGCCTTTGTTCCAGAGTTTATCAAAATAATTTGTAAATTGAAGGGCAAGGTTTCTTGACTTGACAAGAACGTTTGTTTCGTGATTCTTTGTTAAACTGTAATACGACCAGTTTGTTGAGCCCACAAGAACATCAGTTGTGTCAATGATAAGAAGCTTGGCATGGGTGGTTTGCCCATTTACATCCCTTCTTACCATAATTCCACTAAATCTCAAAAAATCTGCCGTTCTCCTCACTTTTCGTGTGAATTTAGGACCAAGATAGCGCTCTCCACCTTCCATTATGACCCTAACGCGAACACCTCGCTTTCGGGCTTTTATTAACTCATTTAAAAGTCTGTTCGACGGCCCATTTCTTCCGGGGTAATACACCAGCTCAAACATGATTAAATCAATGGATTTTCGGGCATTCTCGATTTCTTTTCCTGCCACTTTAAAGTAATCAGTGTCAACGACCATTCTGACCGAACAGTCACTATAGGACAGATTTCGAGGCTTCCCAATTTTGCCGGCAATGATGAAGAGTAGAGCGAACGCAAGCAGGATTAGTGAGAAAGATAAGAGATACTTCTTCATTTAGAAGATTTTTTCTTTAAATCACCAAGATTCAGGATTGTTCCCTGGTCGGAGACGATGACGCTGATTTTGTCGGAGATTTTGTCCACGTAGAGGTATTTGATGTATTCTGGATACTCCTTGAGTTTTTTGGAAACAATTTCAATTGCCCTCGCCTTTCCTTCGGCTTCTATTTTCTTCCTCTCGGCCTCCATTTTTTCCTTCTGTAAAACGTACTTCATTCTTTCGGCTTCCTGCTGGGCAATTTGTTTTTCCTCAACTGCCTTTGCAAAATCAGGAGTGAAGTGGACATCCCTCAAGATTATGTCTTCGATAATAAATCCGTCTGGCTCAAGCAATTTTTTCACTCTCTTTAAAATTTCACCCTGAATTTCGCGCCTTTTGGCAGAATAAACATCCATTATGGGGTATTCTGAAATGACATGTCTTACCACTGACCTGATGGCTGGCCTGATAACTTTTTCATCGTAATCAGGCCCAATAAGCCTGTGAACCTTGATAAGACTATCAGGATTTATCCTGTACCAGGCAGTAAGGTCAATTCCAACCTGAAGTCCCTCTTTTGTAGGAGACCACAGGGAATCGTCTATATTGGGCCGTTTCCCCTCCCCCTTGCGTGCTGACATCGTGTATTCCTGACGCCTCATATCATAAATGTAGGTTTTGTAAACAAAGGGCAATACTATTGCCATTCCTTCACCGGAAACTGAGAATTTTTTTGTGATAACGTTGAATTTCACCATTGCATGCCCTACTGGAATAACCCTGATACTGACCACGAGAATGAGGGCAATAAGCAATACAACAATGGGAAGAATGGCACGAGGGCCGAGATATACCTTCCTTGCGGTGAACACCTGTCCTGCTTTTTCTACTACAACGATCTTGGTGGATGTGTGATAAATCCAGTATCCAACCCCAATGAGAATTAGGATTATCAATCCCGCAACAATTGAACTCATGTTAGATATTGTATGACCGATACTTATATCTGTCAAATTTACTCGAGCTTGTTCGAAAATTCCCCTCTCCTCTCCTGACGTCACCCACGAATTTCTGGAAAATAACACCTCATCCCTTACCACGACTACAAAAAGGTGTACTACGCTCAATATTTGAACACTCTCTTTATACGGTATAAACGAATATATCCTTCCGGTAAAAATTGTTGATTTAGTGCGAAAAAT
>WFZT01000027.1 GCA_015489415.1 Caldifarciminota bacterium
CGCACTTCGTGCGCGGCGCCCCCAACATATAATTTCATCCCCATGCAAGTGCCTTCGAATTAATGAAAATCCTAAAAGTTGACGTCACCACCTAAAAATTCTACGAAGAGGAGCTCTCACGTAGCAGGGATTTTCCTCACCAACAGAATATTTCATTTCTTACCGCCCCTTCCCAGCATAAATATCTGTGGGAAAAACAATTTAGGTGAGGAGCTACATATTGGATTTTTTTAAGATTTCAAGTGGAATGCCCCCCTCCCTGAAGCCCGCCCCCGCGCACAGCGCGGGGGCGGGAAATGCTTTTCGTCATTTCTGGGCACAAGTTTCTTTTATGAGGGAAAAGTATTTTGTGTTTTCTGAGCACACAATTTGTGCTTCTTGGGATATGGGCACAGTTTTTAGATTCAATCTATAAGCCCCACATCAAAAATCTTCCTCTCCCCGCATAAATTCTTTGCGGGGAGAGGATTGAGGTGAGGGGTTACATTTAAAATTTCCTCGAAGGTCAATTCACTAATCTTTTTCTCCCGCGAAGTCATAGAGCATTTACTCCAGTGGAATTTTTCATTTTATAGGCTTAAAATTTGTGGCATGAAAGTTAGGGCTCACGTTTTCGTCTCAGGAAGGGTTCAGGGGGTGTTTTTCAGGGACTACACCAGAAGGATGGCAAATAAATATGGAGTTACAGGATGGGTTAGAAACCTGCCAGATGGTCGAGTTGAAGCGGTTTTTGAAGGTGATGAGGAGAACGTTAAGAAGATGATTGAATGGTGTCATGTTGGTTCCCCGGCGGCTCGTGTTGACCACGTTGAGGTACATTATGAGCCTTACAAAGGGGAATTCGAAGACTTTAGAATAAGGTGGTGAAAATGCAGATTAGAGAGATTCATGAGAAATACAAAGCCCGAGAACTCACGATAAGTGATGTTCTGGAACAGGTGTTTGATACAATAAAAAGCAAGGAAAACGAAATTAATGCATACATCAGCCTCTACGAGGATGAAGCAAGAGAGAGGGCAGTTGAGCTCGAGAAAAATCTAAGTGATGATATTTCCCCACTTTACGGCATTCCAGTTGCGGTCAAGGACAATATCTCAACAAAGGATATGGACACAACATGTGGCTCGCGTATTCTTTTAGGTTACAGGCCACCCTATAATGCCACTGTGGTGGACAGAATCTTAAATCAGGGGGCAATAATCATCGGAAAAACCAATATGGATGAATTTGCCATGGGCTCCTCAGGTGAGCACTCGTATTTTGGTCCCACACGAAACCCTCACAATACCGAATATGTGCCAGGTGGCTCGTCCAGTGGCTCATCAGCGGCAGTTGCAGCGGGTGAAGCAGTGGCTGCCCTCGGGTCAGATACCGGTGGTTCCATTAGACAGCCGGCTTCCTTCTGCGGTGTGGTGGGACTTAAACCCACTTACGGCAGGGTTTCAAGATATGGACTCGTTGCCTTTGGCTCCTCACTCGACCAAATAGGTCCAATTACAAACTCCGTCTATGACTCTGCCATTCTTTTCACAGCAATCGCGGGATTTGATCCCATGGATTCGACCTCGGTCGATATGCCTCTCCCTGATATTAATGAAATATTTGAAAATTACGACAAAAACCGCTTCACCATCGGAATCCCGGACGAATACTTTGTCGAGGGAGTGAATGAAGATGTGAAATCAGGAGTACTCGAGGTTGCGAAAAGATTCGAGGAGGCAGGATTTAAGCTCAAAAGAATTAGCCTGAAACACACTGAATACGCAATTTCTGTTTATTACATTATTGCAACATCTGAAGCAAGCTCCAACCTTGCCCGTTACGATGGTGTTCGCTACGGTTTCAGGGCAAAGGGTTATGAGACCCTTGATGAGATGTACAAAAAGACCCGAACCGAGGGGTTTGGTGAGGAGGTAAAGCGTCGAATTCTTCTTGGAACTTTTGCCCTTTCTGCAGGCTATTACGATGCCTATTATCTCAATGCACAGCGAGCAAGAAGGTTGATAAAAGAGGACTTCGATACGGCATTTAAAGATGTGGACCTCATCCTTACCCCTGTCTCCCCTACCCCACCTTTCAAAATTGGAGAAAAGATTGAAGACCCGGTGTCCCTTTACCTCTCGGATATCTTCACGGTAACAGCCAGTCTTGCCGGTCTGCCTGCAATTTCAATTCCATGTTGCCGCTCAAAAAATGGCCTACCCATAGGATTTCAGCTGATAGGACGTCCGTTTGACGAAAAAACAATCTTTCAGGCCGGCAGGTTTTACGAGGAATTTCTGAAAGATGAAGGGTAAGTGGAAGGGGCTTTTGTTTGGACCAGCTGGTGTTCCTCATTCGGCAGCCAAACGCTCCACAGAAGAAGGAATTAAACAGGTGGCAAATCTGGACCTCGATTGTATGGAACTCGAGTTTGTTCAGGGTGTGAGGATGAAGCCCGAGCTTGCCCGTCGGGTCAACGACTTAAGAAAAAAGCTGGGAATTGAGCTCACTGTCCATGCCCCATATTTCATAAATTTGAATACAAAAGAGCCCGAGAAATTCAGGAAATCCATCGAAAGGATACTTGATTCCGCTCGCATTGGCTATCTTGCTGGGGCTAAAAGTGTCACTTTTCACGCAGCTTTTTACCAGAAAGACGAGCCTCAGAAGGTTTATGAAAGGGTAAAAGCTGCCCTTGAAGAAATTCTTGAAACACTGGATAAAGAGGGGATTGAGATTGATATTCGGCCCGAAACCACAGGAAAGCCCACACAATTTGGGACTCTGGAAGAAATTTTGAAGCTTTCTGAGGAATTTAAAGGGAGGGTCTATCCCTGCGTTGACTTCGCGCACCTTCATGCACGCTCAGTGGGGAAAGAAAATACCTACGAGGAATTTATAAGAAGTCTTGAGCTAATTGAGGATTATCTCGGCAGGGAAGGACTCGAAAATATGCACATCCATATTTCTGGAATTGCCTACGGGCCTAAGGGGGAGAGAAATCACCTGAATCTCGAAGAATCAGATATGCAGTACAGAGAGCTTATCCAGGCTTTCATTGATAAAGACATCAAGGGCTGCGTCGTATCGGAGAGTCCAAATCTGGAGGGAGACGCAATTATGCTTAAAAAGCTATACCATGAGTTCAGGAACAAATGACGCTTTTCCTCGCAGTATTATCATTCATACTCACACCCATCAGCAATCCTTCAGACTGGAGATTTCCCTCGCTTACATACAGATATATGGACCGACAGGCAACTCTAAAGGGACAAAGTTTATTTACGTTTTACCCGATCGAAGAGACGGCCCGGGATTTTAGTAGGGGTTTAACCATCCAGAGCTATTTTGACAATAGTCTGCGGGCTGAAGGGAGTTCGAAGTATTTAAACTACTTTGAGCTTGGATTTGATGGAAAGTTTCAAATCAACCGATTCTGGTCCATCGAGGATGAGGTCGTATTTTTCAATAAAAAGTCTCGTGATTTTACGTTGCCGTATTACGATGCCCTGAATGACTATCGCAGGAAACTCTACATTCTTAAGGGAGAAGCGGCCATCGGGATGGCAAGTTTCTTTGACCTTAGGATGGAAAAGGCCTATTGCGAATTCAGGATTAAAGACCTTATCCTTCGTATGGGTAGGTTTAACATAAGGATGGGCCCTGGATATTCGGCCAATTTCCTCTTTTCCGGGATCAACCAGCCACTTGATTTTTTGTACTACTTTCAGGGGGATTACAGGGAAAAACTTAAATTCGTGTTTTTCAATGCCGGGATGCCGGATACAGTTGAAGCCAAACGTGTGGCATATCAGAGGGTGGAAATAAATCCCTTTAAAAGGGTGTCCTTTGGCTTCTCGGATGCAGTGATTTACACCCGGAAAAACCTCTTCAAGTACATAAATCCGGTGGATTTTTACTACCTGATCCAGAGGCACAGTAAGGACAACGATGATAATCTATTAGCCGAGGGGAATGTAACTGTCTATTTCCCAGCAAGGAGCAAGATATATTTCATTTTCCTTGACGACGACTGGATTATAACTCCCGGTGACAACCAGGCTTCACTCTATGGATATATGCTGGGATTTTACACGGTCAATCCATTGAGGCTAAAAAAGATGGACTTCAGGTTTGAGTACAGTGAGGTTTCACCCTGGACCTATGCCCATTTTTCCCACACAAATACCTGGGCAATTAATTTCACACCTCTTGGGCACTGGGCCGGCAATGATTTCAGGCATGTTCTCATGGAATTGGGATACTGGAGAACTCCGCGGGAGCTCATTACACTGGACATTGAATATCTTGAGCATGGAATGGGGAACCTACGAATCCCCTGGGAAGAATCTTCTTTGCCAGGAAACCTAAACTGGCCCTTGCCCCCCGTGGAGAAATCTTTATCTGCTTACGTTATGTATGAAAGGGAGAGCGATTTACTGACCTTATACTCAAAACTTGGCCTTGTGTATGATGAAGATCATTTCACCCCCATTCTATCAATTTTTGCAAAGGTCAATATACCTTTGACCGTAAAGTTTTAGTGATCCTCGGGGAAAATATGTCCACAGAAATTATTGGCTACCACTATTGCTGGATACAGACCTCTGTATTTGTCTCCAAATTGCTTAAATTCCATGACCCACTGGTTTTCCGGGTGAATTCATTTCTTTCAAAGGCTTCGTGCGTGTTCAGCTGCTAAGAGACTTCTCTCTCCTCCGCACTTTTCGTGAGGGAGGGAAGAATTCAGGAGCCATACCACTTTTAAATTTTTATCAATTCATGAGAATGTTTCAATAAGCCACTCTTTGATTTCGTCTCTTACCTCGCGAAATTTCTGTAGTGCCTCGTCTCCTTCATACTGTGATGGGTCTTCGAATCCTTTGTGAAGGTATTTTCTGGCCCCTGGAAAGAATGGACAGCTTTCTTTTGCCTGATCACAGACAGTTACAACATAATCAAATTTCCAACCCCTGAATTCTTCGACACTTTTAGAACGGTGGTGAGAGATATCTATGCCTATTTCTGCCATGACTTTAATAGCTAAAGGATTTACCCTTGTAGCAACAGTACCGGCAGAATAGCTTTCAAACTTATCACCAAATAGGGCTTTCATCAGCCCCTCAGCCATCTGTGACCTCGCAGAATTATGCGTGCAGATAAAAAGAATTTTCTGCATTCCTTACTCTTTCTTTGCCTGGCTATAAGATTTGTAAAAGTTGACTACCGGCAGTAAGATTCTGATAGGTGAATTATAAGTTAGCATAAATACAGCACCTCTCAAAGTCATGTACACAGAGGGAATTATGTTCCCATAAATATACTTTTCTTTTGTAGCCTTACTCATTTTTGTGTTGAATTCAAAAATTGCATAACCCCTGGCCTCAAAGAAAATGTTTTCTTCTTGTTCCACAGTCAGAGTGTAACCAATTTTGTATTGCTCTACATTTTTGCGCTTTCTTACTTTGAATGAGAAATCGACATCTCCCGGCAGGATAGATACGTTTTTCTTTTTGAATGAATAACTAACTTCCTCAATTTCAAATTTTAGGATATTTATATCTGCACCATACAGTTTCATGAAAAACTCCTTTTACGCAGCTCGTTGGAAATCATTTTCGTCGAATTTATATTTAGGAAAGTCGATTACCTCTTGCCATGAACGATTGGATGTGGATTCTTCAGTTTTTCTAAAAGACATTTGTTCAATAGGTTGCATTTTTATTTCTACATTTAGACCAAGAGCAAGTGCGAGTTTTAATAAGGTTTTTAATGAAATATTTTCGTTGCCTTTCAGAATTTTTGAGATATAGGCATCAGACACACCTAATCTTTTCGCTAACTCTCTCTGAGAGATTCCTTTTTGCTTCATTCTCTCATAAATTGTCTCGGTTAAATCGTAAAGTAGTTCTTCGAGCTTAAACCAGAAACTATTTTCATTTTCCCTGATATAGTTTCTAATTCTCTCTTCTAATGTCTTCTTTTGAGCCATACTAATCCTCCTTTTTTAAAAATTTTTCAAGTATTTCCTGTGCATTTTTATACACTATTTTCTTAACATTTCCTTTTCTTACACCATTGCTCAAATAGGCTATATTTTTTAGAAAATCAGGGGAAAGGAATATTCTTATCTGGGGTTTGGTGTGAATTCTGAACTCCCACAAATTGTGAGATGAGAGTTTTTTGAATTTTTTCGGGTTTTGGGGAAATCCATTATCTGCAACTTTTTTAATAAATGCTATCACTCTCTGTCTCTCGTGTTTACCAAGGGAGTTTAAAAACTCCTCAATATAGATTCGCTCTCTTCCGCCTGGTGATATCTTTTTAATAGCCATGATAGTCAGTTTAGCACCTTTATAAAAGATTTCTGCTTCATACACTTTATTAAATCTCCATGGACATGAGTTTAACTTATAAGTTAAACCATGTCAAGTTATCGAAAATTTTGGAAGATGTAATATTCTGCCAACAAAGAGGATAAAAATGGTTCAAGCCTTCTTAACTCAGCACTGATTTTTCCTCATTTTGCCTTAAGCTATTACACATTGAGCTCCGCAAGCGAAGCTTGCGGGGCTCAATAAATCCTATATTCCAAAATCTCAATAGTATCCAGGACTGTGCAACCCATTAAATTCAAGGCACAGCGAAAAATTCAACCTCCCTCAAAAACTATACTTTATCTCCACAAAGGCAAGTTTGCCCAGATGCTTGCCCATCTCGCTGAAGGGTGATGAGCCTTTTCCTCCACTTAAAAACAACCCCATCACAATGTTTACCGCATCAGCAGGAGAATAAATTATCTTCGGGATGGTGAAATAATCATCATCGCTGTAATCATAGATGATGGTTTGGTCAGCACTCCAGTTGCCCGAAGGTGAATTATATCCAAGTGTTAAGGTTCCGTAATAGATTTTCTCATGTGTCTGAAAGTTGAATTTCTCGGCAAACTTCAATAGCATCCCGGACATAGGGTCATCAAAGTCCGTGGAGTCCCTGAAATTTTTGATGTATTTGACTCCACCCTGGATGCCAAACTTTATTTTTTCGTCAAAGAATGTGCGACTGCCACCGGCAACTGCATATAAATATGAATTCTTCACCAGCGGGTCCTCACCATCCCTGTCCTTTGTATCAAAATATGCCCCTTCACCATGAATTTCCCAGCCACTCAACGTCGTCGAAAAATCGGCACCATACATCTTTATCAGGTTATATACAGGATAAATCACAACACCAAGGGGAGGTGGAGGTGCCACTACTTTTGATTCAAAATCAGGGTCTCTGTCGTAAATACTGAGGTAAGTTGTAGAAAATTCAAAGTTTGTCAGAAAACCGTGTAGTCTCAATCCATACTGTGTGTACTTTACGTCTTTTCCGGGCTTCACCGCTCTCGTGGGGTCAAATTCAATAACCACACCTGGTCCTTCAACTTGAAAAGCGGGCATCGGGTACTTATTGGGTGTAAAGGCCGGGAATAGATAGACAGAAAAGATAAAATTGGAAAAATTAACATCAAGATTGACTTCTTCGACTCCCTTTTTAAATTCCTCCATATCAGAGTGAAGGGTTGTATAATCCCGCGGTGTGATCACGTCAGTGGGGTTGAGCCAGTCCGCTGTCCCAATACTCACAATCTTCTTACCAGCAGTCAAATCAAACATGCCCTTTTCTATTGAAAAGTAGCCTTCAATGGGCTCCATGGTAAGCGTGTCTTTTATCCGATCATAGCCAAAGTTAAATGCTCCATACCCCTCTACGTTGCCGCTCTGGAAGGAAATCTTCAGCTGCATTGACGTTGCAAGTTTTTCGTAAGTTTTGATAGTATCAATTCTTCCATATCCCTCAAATCTCAGATACCCCCCAAGGGGGAAGTTTGCTATGAGCAATAATGCTAAGAGATTCATTTCGCTCCCTCCTTTCGCTCCCTCCTTATCTCAGCGCGCTCAAAGAAAACATCCTGTCAGGAATCCCAACGTTTACTTCGATCTTTTCGAATTTCATCACGGATTTCCTCTTGGTGCGGAGTTTGGTCGCTGTCATCTCCGTTTCAAACCAGATACCCTCAATTTTTTCCATTTTATTGGTCTCGATCCTTTTGAAAAGCTCACCGCTGCGATCATAGCAGTCGGTTCTTACGACCATGTAGTTATCCTTCCTCACCCATTTGACCATTTTTGAGTAGCCGGACTTTTTAACAACTTTCTTATTTTTCGCAGTGGCCTCAATCACCCAGCAGGGGTTACCGTTATAGTCCTCTTCCCTGATAAGCTTGTAATTCCAGTCCTCGTATTCTCCACCTCCGATGTCGTAATTTGAGAAGTCAGAGCCCATAAATGGGCCTGCCTTGCCGGATGCTGCTATTCTTTTTGCCTTTCTTATTGCAGGAATGTAAATCCACATGTCGTCTTCGCGGTTTTTGTGCTCGTGGAGCAGGAATTTGGTGCCCTTTATGTCCGCTGGCTCAAGGAAGAGAATTAGCATCTTCGTTTCATCGGTTTTGGGATTGGTTTTGGACCAGCTTTCCATCTTTCTTATTCTTCTCTGGCCGGAGGGACTGATGATTTCGAGGGTCATAAACGCGTGCATGTCCTTCCATTTTGGCCTGTGATGAACTCTCCACATAATGTCCGATGCCTTCTGGCCAAAAAGCATGGACGCAAACAAAATTCCTGGTATTACAAGGTTTTTAACCTTCATGGCCTTCACCTCCAAAGCCTGGTTTCAAAATGTTTACAACTGCAGGCAAAATTACAAGTGCTCCTATGGCACTTAAAATCATTGTTATTGCCACAAGGAGACCAAGCCTCTTTATTCCTATGAAAACCGATAATGTGAGCACAAGGAAACCAAGTGTGACCGAGAGTGCGTTGTAAATAATGGCCTTACCCACTGTGGCAGTAGAGCGCTCAATGGCAACTGAAGTGTCGCGGGTTTCCGGATAGAATATGCGATAACGGTTGATGTAGTGCACAGCATAATCAATACCTATCCCGATTGCAATGGATGCCACGATAGCAGTTGCATGGGTAAGAGAAATTCCGGCAAATCCCATGATTCCAAAGTTGAGGATAACAACCACAAAGAGCGGGATGATAGAGAGAATACCGGCCTTAAACGACCTCAATACAATGGCTGTAATGATCAAAACAAGGATGAATGCAGAAATTACACTGGCTATCTGTCCCTTTACCACGAGGGCATCCATGAGGATGAAGAGCCGTGACAATCCGGTCACAGTGGCTTTTATCCCTGTGCCCTTTAATTTTTTCTCCTTGTATCTGTCAATTGCTGCGACAATCTTTTTGAGCTCCCCCGTGTCGGAAGTTTTGATAAAAATGGTCATGTTGAGCACGTTGTAATCAGGATTTACAAGGGCATCAAAGTCTGAGGGGTCACCTGACATGCTGTAGAGAAAGATTTCCTGTGAAACGAGCTCGCGGGAGTCCGGAATTTTGTAATATTCAGGCTTGTCGGCAAACAACCCCTGATTCAGACGTTTAATCATGTCAGTCAGAGACATTGCCCCACCGACGTAGGGAAGTTTTTTAACATACTGCTCGAATTCGTCAACAATTCTGAGATTTTTCGGGTCTTTGAATGCTCCTTTTTCTTTTGCCTCAAAGATTATGTTTAGCGGTGTGGTGCCCACAAATTCACGGTTAATCCACTCATCTGCAATGCGGATAGGGCTGTCTTTAGGGAAATTTTTTATCTCGTTGGATTCGCTCTTGATTTTCGGAATGCCGATGGCCCCGACAACCATTAAAATTATTGAAATTGCGATGATGAGTTTATCCCTCTTGGTGGTGAATCTCCCGAGTTTTCTGAGGGTCTCGCTCTCAGGGCTTTGAGTGGGCTTGACTTTTGGTTTTTTCAAAATGGCAAGAAAGGCTGGAACCATGAAGATGGAGATGAAAAGCACGATAAATACACCGATTCCATTCATAAGACCGAAAGTTCGGATGGTTTTAATTTGCGAAGTTACAAGAGATATGAAGCCTGCCACCGTGGTCAATCCGGCAATGATAACGGCATTACCCCGCTTGATGAAAACGTTATAGACGGCCTCTTTTCGGTTGTATCCAGCAAGAATTTCCTCGTTGAATTGGTGGATGAGGTGTATTCCGTAGGCTGTTCCAATGGCAACAAGTAGCATGGGCAGAAGGGATGTCTCAAGGCTCAGGGGGATGCCGAGCAGGCCCTGCAGGCCCATTACCCATGTCGATGCGAGTAAAACAGTGAGAACAGGCAGGAAAACCCCTCTGAGAGAGCGGAAGCTGAAGAATAGGACCACCATTGCGACAAGAATGGAGATCGGAAATAGCTTTCTGATATCTCCTGTCACATGCTCGGCTATCATTGCCTCCACAACAGGCTTACCCGAAATATAAAATTTTTCTGGCCCTTCATAGGGTTTGACTATCTTTTGAATACTTTTATAGATTGCCAGAACCTGATCCTGTGAGAGGCTATCTTTGAGGATCACCAGAATAGCCGTTGAATGCCCACTCTTGCCGATGAGCATTCCCTCATACATGACGTCGTGATCGACCAGTTGAGCCACTCTCCTGCAATCTTCCGGGGTAGAGGGTCGGTCTTCCATCAAAGGTATTACTTCAAATCCCTCTTCGGTTCCCTTGATTTTTGAAGCCGTGGCAAAGGATAGGACCTTTTTAACCCCTTTTAGAGACTCGAGGGTGTCGGAAAGGTCCCAGATTTTCTGGAGAGTCCGGAGGGAATAGATGCTGTCGGATTCGATTCCTATAAATATAACGTCCCTTGATGGAAAAAGCTCCTTCATCCTGTTGTAGGCCTGCACCTCGGGATAGTGAGAGGGTAGTCCTGCTTCCATTCGGGTCTCTACCCTGATGTTTTTCATAAAATAGCCAAGAAACAGGGTTATAACGAGCAACCCCAGAAGGGTCCACCAGGGATGATTTGAAACAAATTTACCGAGTTTTTTCATGCTTATCCTCCACGTTTTATTCCGTATAGAAAAATTTCAATAGTGAGGTTTTTTAATTTTTCGAGGTCCTTGATGCCAGGCTTCATAATGAGCAATCCATGCATGAGCCCGGCAAGTGAGAAAATTAAATCTTCTGTGTCAATGTCTTTGAAAGTGCCCTCCTCTATCCCTTTCTCGAAAATCTCCTGCAGGATTTCCATCTCCTGGTAGTGGGTTGATACGAATTTATCTCTATTTTCAGGTGAAATTTTGCCAAGAACATACCCGCTGTAGATGGAGTTCAAGAGTTTGAAAAATTTGATATTTTTCGCATAAAAGTCATACTCGGTTTCAATAAAGGAAATTAGCTGTTTTTCCGGTGTGTCATCAGGGTTTATGTTTTTCCTGAGCCTTTCGCTGAGCTTTGACATGCCGTCTCTAAGCACGGAGACGAAGATATCTTCCTTGGAATCGAAGTAGAAGTAGAGGAGTCCTTTTGAAAGTCGGGCAGCGTCTGCGATCTCATCTGTGGTGGTATTCTCGAATCCCTTCTCGGAGAAGAGCTCGAGAGCGGCCTTGATAATGGCCCTAATCCTTCTCTGTCTTTCCTTTTCTCTCCTTTTGCTTGACTTTGTAGTCAAATTTCGACTCATAAGTCAATTATAAAAAGCCCATAAATACTTGTCAAGAGGGTTTTGTTTGCCGGAAAAATGCCAGAAAAATTTTTCAGAGATAGGGTGAGGGAGTGGTGAAAATGATTGATTTCATAGGGATTTTGGAGGTTGGATGGGTTATTGACAATGGAAGTACCATTTGTTTCCGGCAATGGAAGAAATTTCTGATTAATGGCTTTAACATCTTGTTAAATTTCAATAGGAGGCTTTTGCCATGATTTATATTGCAATGATAACACCGTTCAACAGGGTCGGTTCCATAAATTACGATGCACACAGGAGAAATATTGAGAAGTGGAATAAAACCGGTATCAGCGGTTATCTTGTGCTTGGCTCCACAGGGGAAGCTGTACATCTTTCCCATGATGAAAAGATAAAACTTGTTGAAATTACCCTCGAGGCAAAGTCTGTGGATAAGAAGGTTATTGCTGGAACCGGGCTCTTTTCGACAGAGAGAACGATACAGTCTACCAATGAGGTGGCAGCACTTGGTGTGGATATGGCACTGGTGGTAACACCATTTTTCTTTAAAGGTTTGATGTCAAAGGCCGCACTTTTAGAGCATTATCGCAGGGTGGCTGATGCAGCGAAAATCCCCATTCTCTTATACAATGTGCCACAGTACACAGGGGTAAATTTGCCCATCGAAGCAATCCCTGAACTTGCGGAGCATAAAAACATTGCCGGAATGAAGGACTCATCGGGTAATATTTACTATGATGCGAGGATTTTAGAAATGAAACTGCCGGATTTTCTGTTATTTGTGGGTAATTTCACAGCTCTTTACCAGAATGCTTTGCTTGGTGCAAACGGGGGAATCCTTGCGGTTGCTAACGTTGCACCATCTGAGGTGAGTAAGCTATACAAATTGGCCAAAAAGGGAGAAGCAAAAGCTGCAGGTGAAATTTATCTTAGGCTTGTAGAGGTAAACTCTACTATTGTGGGCAAAATGGGGCCTGCTGGTGTGAAATACGCAATGGACCTTCTTGGCTACGAAGGACTCTACCCAAGACCACCCCTCCAGCCCTTGAGTAAAGAAGAGAAACGCAAAGTGGAAGAACTTTTAAAAACCAAAGGCCTGCTCTGAGGGATTCTAATTAATTTAAACCTGTTGGGAAATAGATTCCTTGATGTTGGAAACAGACTCCTAACAGGAGTACCTTTATCCTGATTGCTATCCCTTATCCTAACCTTTAAGATTTTTAAAACTGGAGGTGCTATTATGAAACTCTTGTTTTTACTTTTAATTTCACAACTCAGAATTGGACCCTATATGAACTGGGACGATTCCACCACAACTACAATCAGAATTAACTGGAGAACATACCAAGCCGAGTCGAGCATAGTCGCTTACGGAATTGGCTCTCTAAGCGATACTATCGTCGATACAACCCAGACCACCATTCATTCCATCAAGCTGACCGGATTAACCCCAAATAGCGTGTATTCCTACAAAATCATTGGAAACAGCTTCACCACTCCTGTTTACCACTTTCACACTGCCCCGACAGGTGCGGATAGCATAAACTTTGTGATTTATGGTGATACTCGTTCCAATGGCTCACCTCATCGTACTGTTGTGCATGCCATCGCGCAGGAAAACCCTCAATTTGTCATAAATACAGGTGACCTCGTTCCAGACGGAAGATCCATGAGTGACTGGTACGCATTTTTCGATATAGAAGCGGAAATGCTCCGCAATGCGCCAATAATGCCCTGCATAGGCAATCATGACACACCACCGACAAACTACCTCGATCTCTTCTACCTTCCCGGTAACGAGGAGTATTACTCCTTTAAATACGGCAACCTCTACTTCATAGCTTTAAACACAGAATCAAATCTGTATGCACAAAGACCCTTTTTGACTCAGGAGCTCATTAATGCCACACAGGATTCATCAAACTGGGTCATTGTTTACTTCCACAGGCCCCCTTATAGCGCGGGCGGACATGGATCAAGCTATAGCGTGAGGAATGCCTGGTGCAGCATACTCTCACAGTATCACGTTCCCGTAGTATTTAACGGTCACAACCACTTTTATCAGAGGACCATTCCAATCAACGGAGTAACCTACATCGTAACAGGTGGAGGAGGTGCTCCCCTCTACTCACCTGGAAGTGCCTCATGGGTAGCCTATTCTGAAGCATGCTATCACTACATGAGAATTACTGCAACTGCAAATAGACTCTCCATCAAGGCAGTAAGAGCAACTGACGGAGTTGTTATTGACAGCGTTACTTTCACCAAACCCGTTGGTGTTTCAGAAAGAATAGACTACGGCATGCTAAACGGTTCCATTCGCGGAAATTTCAAGGTTCTGGACATCACAGGTCGAGTGGTAGGGAATGGACTAAAGCGAATTGAAAAACCCGGAATTTACTTCCTTTATCAAAAAGGCAAACGTCTAAAGAAAATTTGCGTGGTCAAATAGCTACTGAAATCAATCTGATAAATAATGTAGCCCCTCACCTTTATCCTCTCCCCGCAAGTATTTATGCGCGGAGAGGAAGGCATTGTTTAGAAGCATGTGACAAATTTCTGACTAGCTTCATCCAGGGTTGAATACTCTCAAAGGACACCTCACTTTCTTCACATGTAGGGATTGTACCTAAAAATGACGGAAAGTACTTCCCTCCCCCGCGCTTCGCGCGGGGGAGGGCAAGGGAGGGGGAATTCCGCTTGAAATCTTTAAAAAATTAAGATGTGGCCCTCACCCCATCCCTCTCCCGCGAAGCGGGAGAGGAGGATTCAAAGATTTTTTGATTGGAAATTTATCAGATGTGGTCCCCACCTGACCTCTCCACGCAAAGAATTTATGCTGGGAGAAGAAGCAATTTTATTTGCTATTTTAAACTGCGACCGAGTCTTCTCTCTAAATCATCCTTTAGTTAAACTCCTCACTGATGTAACCAGCAGAAGAAGATCAAATCGTATTGATTTAACTGCTGAAGCTCAGATTCACAATCTCTGGAAGCGGCTTAGGGTTTAATCCAACTTTACTGAAAATATCGGCTTCTTCGCATGTGCTGCCGGCAAAGAGCATTTTTAGCTGGTCTTCATTTGCCGGTGAGAGTGGTCCTAACAACTTTGCCGAGAGTTTCATAAATCCAACAGGAACATGAAAAATTGGCTTCTTTGAGCCCAAAGCCTTCTTTACTGCCATTATGAACTCGTTATAGGTCACCCTGTCCGGGCCGCATACACCATAAATTCCACTTACACCCTCTAAAATCCCCCTTCTAATAGCCTCCACAAGGTCACCCACAAAAACAGGCTGAACCTGGTAATTTCCATCTCCGATCACCGGAATAAAAGGCAAAAACTTTATCATCTTCTTAAGCATTTTAGCAAAATCTCCATCAGGACCAAGGACAAAGGAAGGACGCAGGATAAGGTATTCAAGGCCACTCCCAACGATTTCCTGCTCGGCAAGAAACTTGGTTCTCATGTAAGCCGCGTCAATCCCTTTATCCACACCAGCCGCGCTGATATACACAAACCCAACTGCCCCCACTCGCTTTGCAAGCTCTATCAAATTTACGACACCTCTGTGGTGCACATTCTCAAACTTCTTGTCCCTCGTTTCTCTGATTATCCCCACAAAATCCACGATATAATCGTAATTCCCGTCAACCTGAAAGAGACTCTTACTATCAATCCTGCACCCCTTGTATATCTCAAATTTTTCGCTTAGTATCCTCGGTTTCCTTTTATTCACACAGATCCCAATTTTCTCAAAATTGTCATCATAGGCAATATTTTTGAGAAAATGCGACCCGATGAAGCCTGTTCCCCCGGCCACAAAAACCTTCATAATTAACCACCTCCTTCTTTCAAAGCAAGGTTAAGAATCTCCGTGGCAGGCAGGCCACGCCTCGCAAAATAATTCCAGACCTTTTTCCTTGTTTTATCATCAGGTGAGTCCCCCAGCATCTTCCTTGCCCTCTCTACTGCAAGGGGCAAAATCGCATTGAGGTCAAAGAACTCCTTGAGGGCCTCGTCAATTATTTCCCTTTTGACCCCCTTCTTCATCAACTCCGAGCGAATGTAAGATGGACCGTAGAGTTTTTTCATCTTAAATTTTACATATTCCTCAGCGTAGCTTTTGTCATCAAGATATCTCCAGTCCTTCAATTTTTCAATGATTTCTTCAATTTTCGACTGCTCAACTCCCCGCTTTTTGAGCGCAATTTCCATTTCCCTAACCGTTCTCGGCTTCCTGGAAAGCAGGTATAGTGCATATTCCATGGGCTCACGTCTTCTCATTTGTATTTAATTGTGTAATATTCCAGCATATTCATATTGCCTGAAAAACGATTCCAATGCGCGAGAAGTGAATGCGAGAAGCAAAAGACTTCAAGCCTTCTCAATCCCCATTCTCCCCTAACCCCTCCTTCCCCGAGGAAGGAGGGGAAATTTCGGGCTTTCTGATATACGACCCCGTTTTGCTTGTTTAAGCAGAAATAGGACCCCCTCCCTTCCCTTTGGGAAGGGAGGGTTGGGGTGGAATGGGTTGTCATCAACATTTCAAACTCATTCATCGTTTAGTGGAAAAAGTTCCTCTCGAGACTATATACACAACCTTCTTGAGGTCTCTTAAGATGCTCTGATAGTCTGCTGTGCCCTCCTCTACCCTGTCCATCTGCTCCTCAAGAAATCTCGTAAACTCCTCACTCGTGTATTCTGGATATCTCTCCGTTAAAAACCTATAAACCTTCCGGCCAAGGGCAGTTGGAAACAAAAACTTGCCTCGCTCAACCACGTATTTTCTGTCAAGTAGCGTCTGGACAATTTTTGCATAAGTTGAAGGACGTCCGATCCCCCGCTTTCTCATTTCTTCAATGAGGGTCCCCTGGGTGTAAGGCACCGTTGCCGGTACAAACTCTAACTTTTTGTCCTTTAAAATGAATTTCTCCGGAAGTTTTACCAATTTGATTGGCTGGAGAAGGTTAAAGCCATCTTCAATGATTTCAGTGGCAACCTCCTCCGTATGCAAAATTTTGTCATCAAGTTTAAACGTGAGTTTTGCGAATTTAACCTTTGCCTCTTTCATCTGGGAAGCCATAAATCTTCGCCATATAAGACTGTAGAGACGAACGGCATTCCATGGGTCATCGAGCTCCACCTTCCTTTCTCTTACCATAAATCTCAGCTCGTCTGGTGGAATTGGTCTCGTGGGTCTTATGCATTCGTGGGCACCCCCCTCGCCCCATTTCCTAAGTTTCAGGTACTCAGGGCCAAATTCTTCTTTTATAAATTCTGCAGCTACCCTGAATCCGGCATCGGAAACCCTTGTTGAGTCTGTTCGATGATAGGTAATGAGTCCCCTTTCAAAGAGTTCCTGCGCAAGAGACATAGTCTTCTCAGCGGAAAAGCCTAAAAAGTCAGACGCACTTCGGAGAAGCTCACCTGTGTTGAATGGAGGAGCTGGATAAACGCTTCGCACCTCGTCGGCTTC
Organism: Caldifarciminota bacterium; assembly: GCA_015489415.1. Classification (GTDB taxonomy): domain Bacteria; phylum Hydrothermota; class Hydrothermia; order B15-G9; family WFZT01; genus WFZT01. The sequence continues at coordinate 17,063 of WFZT01000027.1, forward strand.
CTCTGTAACCACAATTTCATGGGCTCTTTCAAAAATCATTCGTGCCCTGCTCTCGTCCTCAATCCGGAAAGACGTTTTAAAACCATCAAATTCAAGGGTGAGCAGCCCGACCTTCCGCTTTCTCTCATTCTCCCGTTTTATCACCCATCCGAGAACTGGGGTTTGAACCCTTCCTGCAGATAGAGACCTCAGCCCGAAAGTTTTTTGCAATTTCTGGGATAAAGAAAATCCCACCCACCTGTCAGCTATTCTCCGCAAAATCTGCGCCTTAACAAGACTTTCGTTAACATCCCTCGGTGACTCGATAGCTTCCCTGAAGGCCCTCGGTGTTACCTCGTGGAATTCGCTTCGATGGATATTTTGATTGAACGGAAGAATATTCAGCAAAATATCCCAGGCAATCTTCTCACCCTCAGAATCAGGATCTGTGGCCACATACACCTCATTCACTTCCATGGAAAGCCGTCTAAATGCCTCAATAATTTGCAGCTTGTCGAGATCAGGCTTTTTGCCCGAATGGCAGAGATTCTCTGTGGTCTGCTCTCCCGTCTCAGTACAGCGCTTTATCGTGGCATAGACAGGAACAAAAAATCCTTTGTTTTCTAAAACCCCATAAATCCCGCCTTTTTCCGCAAGATCAAGGATATGACCGAGCGAGGCAGTTATGAGCATCACACGGTCCCCTAAATTAACCTCATAGGCAAGGGAATCGCCGATCCACCTCTTCTGTGGTCTGCCAAAAAATCCAGCGATTGTTCGGGCTTTGTTGGGTGATTCAACGATGACAAGCGTTGATCTTACAAGGTCTCGTCTCTCAGCCTTCACTTCGCCGCTTAAAATTTTTCTTACCCTCTCCCTGTCGTTATCAATCTCCTTCAAAACCTTCTCAAGATCAATTTTTTCTAATTTCTCAAATTCAAACTCGTAGCTCAAAAATGTCCGGAGTCTCCTTTCGAGGCTCCTGAAGGCTTTTTTCATATAAACAAGTGAGACGGCAAGGCCTTTTGTGAGTCCACCGGCAAACAATCGCGATGTTCTGCCCGTTGCTTGGATGTATGAAGTCGCATCACCTATGGTGAAAACAATTTTGCCGTCTTTTTCAATTAAAGAGATTTCGTCCGACGAGCGGAATTTTTCTAAAACATCTGGAGAGCTAATTTTCTCCCGTATGAATTCAGCGATTTCGTTGAGTTTCTCGGCAACTTTTGGGTATTTCTCAAGCTGCTCTTCGCGGAGATTGAAATATTTGTTAATAAATTCGGCATATTCCTCAATTTTCTCTCTCTCATCAGGCAAGGCCACGCGCAGGGGATAGACAAATCTCAAGAGATTTCGGGGCAGGATGGAATCAACGTTGGCAGGTATAAGCAATTTTGGAACTCCAAGGAAAATCGCGTATCTTATCCTCTCTGGCATATCTATTCCACGAACGAGGGGATTTTGATGGTGGGAAAGGCCCACGAGAACTTCAGCCTCTCCGTTTCGGAATTTTTCAAAGGCATCTTTGTCATCGTACGCCAGGGCTTTCTTCCCAAGAACCTCTTTCACCCTGTCAACCATCTCCCTGCCGAGGTCCATGGACACGTAAACGAGCCCTCCGCCGCCGAGAGTTTCAACTAAATCCGGGAGTTTTTGAAGGCCCTCTTCGAATGACTTCACTTCCATGTAGGTATCAACAACGTTTCTGATGGTAGCAGTGGATTTCTGAACGTCAAATCCAAGGAGATTTTGAAATAGAATTACCCTTCGTGTACGGGGCTGAACAGTGGCAGAAGAGATAACGAGGACACCTTCGGGCTTCTTGAATTTCTTTTTGCCTCCAGCCATTGCGCGTTTGATGTCTCGGTCTGTAAATCCCAGCAGTTTTACGATGTAATCAATATTTTTAGATGCCTTCAGTAGAGAGTCCACGTCATCGACAAAGATGAATTTGAACTTAAACGGAGAGACGAGATCAAAGTTTTTGTAAAGAAACATGTGCGTAGAAATCAGAATGTCGAAGTCACCGGACTTTATGCGTTCCTTGTCATCCTTTTTCCCTGTGTAAGCGACAATTCTTTTGTCTGTTATGCTTGATATACGCTCAAAAGCCTGTTTGACAAGGACTTTCGTGGGAACAATGATGTAAGTCTTTCCCTCTATAAACGCTGCCATTGCGAGGCCAAAAGTGGTTTTACCAACACCTGTTGGAGCGAGAATGGCAAAGGAGTTGCCAAGGATGACGCGTCTTGCCCAGGTTTCCTGCAATGCCCACGGGGCAAATCCAAATTTCTCTCTGAAAAACTCGCTGAATTTCTCTGATACTGATTTAACCCTGCAGAGGTCAGACAATCTTTTGAGTTTACCTGTTTTTTCGAGGGTTTCACAGAGAATGGTATTATCGACCGGCTCAGGCAGACAATTTGAGCACGGAAGGCCACTTTTCAGCCTTGTGTAGCTGATCGAACCGTAACAATTTGGGCATAAATTTTTAAAAATCGCGATATTCATATTGCAATTTTACCTCCCCACCCCAAAATGTTCAATGAGGATGTGAGGTTTTGATTGTTAGCTCAAAAATTATTGCTCCTCACAAACCTTGCACGTGTCGGTGGGACAACCACGAGCTTTGACGAGGGGGGAAGTCAAAGCGTCTGAAATTTTTAAAAATACAAGATGTAGCCCCTCACCTTTATCCCTGACGTCACCCACGAATTTCTGAATAATAACACCTGATCCCTTGCCACGTCTTCAAAAAGGTGTACTACGCTCAATATTTGAACATTCTTTTTATGCAGTACAAACGAATATGTCCTCCTGGCAAAATTACTGATTTTATGCGCAAAATCAAATTTCCCGCGCAGATTGCACTGTATAAATATACATGAAAAGCAAAAACATGGGTGATGTCAGACCTTTATCCTCTCCCCGCAAGAAATTTATGCGGGGAGAGGAAGTTTTTGGAAGCAAGTCTCATTAATTTGTACTCTTTGATTCAGCCGATAGGCGCTTAAAAATAGATTTCTCTTCAAAGTATTAAGCTTCCATTACCTATCCACTATAGCCATGGCTTCTACAATTGGAACAAGCTCGAAAGTATTCACCTTCCACTCGCAGGCTTTGCCTGTTGGGCAAAAGATATCCCAGGTAATTTCCCTTCCCCACGCTCCGCGTGGGAGAGGGAATTCAGGGTGGGGGCATACCGCTTAAAATCTAAAAATCAAGATGTAAGCCCTCACCCCGACCCTCTCCCGCAGAGCGGGAGAGGGAGTTTTACGGATTTTGACTGAAAATCTGCCAGATGTAGCCCCTCACCTCAATCCTCTTCCCGCATGTATTCATAAGTTTTTTAAACAAACCTCTTTTTTCGAACCTTTGATGTGGGACAAATACATTTGAAAATTTATAGGAGGCCGTCAAAAGCAGCCCCCTAATCCACATCGGGGATTTAATCTGTAAGTATTTACAACAATAAAAATTCCAGAAATGGAGATTTGGCAGAATAGGTGGAGAGAAATCCCGTAAAAACTTTTGATCTGAAATATTTCGAACCAATATCATCATTGTTACTGATTTTCGGATAGTTTAAAATAAAGGTATGATGGCTTTTATTCTTGTTATCCTGAGTTTTTCCATTAACTGGACCACCTTCTACAACTCCGAGATGCTGAACGGATGGGCAAGACATGGCGACACCCTTTACCTTGCCACAAATGGCGGAATTTTGCAGGCGATACTGAGAGATTCCCTGGTCATTACAAAGAGGTTTACGAATATTGATGGTCTTAGTGAGCCTGTCATTAATTCCATAACTATTGACGAATACGGAAATGTCTGGGCTATTGGAGACCATCACGTGTTTTTCAAAAACGGGGATACTTTCGTTCCCTACAATGGGCTAAATTTTGACAACGACAGTCTCACATCCATTGCAACAGCCGGAGATTGCATTTTCATTTCCTCGATTACGGGGATAAGGATTATTTCCATGATGGGAACACCATCGGATTTTGGAGACGACCGGATTACCACATACAATAGCTATAACCTGCCAATCGAAAGTGATTCCATTCTAAAACTCAGAATAATGAGAGATACACTACTTTTTGGTACACCACGGGAGTTTTGCTACTCTCCCCTACCCGGCTTTCCAGACAGTCTCGTTCGCATCCCTTCAGACAGTCTCCCCGGTGCCTATGGAAGCCAAAAAACTATCAGGGATTTTTACAAAGGACCTCGTGTCCTTGCCATACTTACCAACAACGCAGTCTTTTTAAGGGATTTTGAAAACAACTGGCACGTGATTCAATCCGTCAACAACGGTCGTACCTACTGGTTTTGTGGCTACCATATCATTTCGGGAATAAACAACAACGTGTATGTGGGACTTGGATGCCTTCGCGACAATGCTAATTTACCTGTTAGAATCCTTCCACTTGTTAAAATAGATTCAACAGGAAGTGCAGAGGTCATTTCACCGGATAGCCTTGTATGCGACTATCCCCCTCACGTAACTCAGGTAATCCCTATTTCTCCTGACACCCTAATCATTGGCACCGTTTGCAATCATTCATACAACCTCAATTTTAGTGAGAGAAAATGTGGGGGGATGACTTATACATATCACGACGGAACATGGACGGGCCAGAAACTTGGTCTGCTTGAGATCAACTACATTTCAGGTATTAAGAAAACCTCTGATGGAAAAATATGGTTATTTTCCTCGCTCATCTATCTACCGACCTATTACTCACGGCTTTTTTACTTTGATGGGAAAAGGTTTTATCCTTCCGGAAATTTTAATCATGTCTTTCATGACTCAACGGGAGAGCTGGATTTGCTCACTGACATTGAGGTAGACAACACCGGGAGACTATGGGTTGCAACCAACCATAACGGGATCTTCCGCATAGATGGGGACAGTTTTGACATTCACCTCTACCCTTCCGAATTTGTCAAAACCATTGGATTTACAGGTGACAATGAGCTGGTATTCACCACGAATTCTGGTACGTTCCTTCATTCAGAGGCACAGGATACAAGGATAAGCTCGCTTACGAATGTCTATTCCATAACTCATGACCAGCAGGGGAATCTCTGGCTTGCAGATATTTCGAACGGCTTTGAGGTCTATTCTCCGTCCTATCAGCTTGTTCTGAGCTCAGCAAACTTCTTTTCTATCACGACTCATAGTTTCAGGTGTGCTGCTCACATGGGCTCCTATCATTTCCTCGGCTCAGACAATGGAATTGTTGTAATTAACGGAGAAAAACTGGAGACCACGATTCTTCCAGGGGTTGTGATTCGAAGTCTTGCCCTCGACAGTCATGGTTATCTCTGGGCACTCACAGAGGAGGGTGTTTACGTAATAGATACAAGAGATTTTTCGATAAAATACTACTTTTCTGCGTTCAATAGCGGACTTGTGGGCAATACAAGAGATGTGGGACCAAATTTCTTTTACTACAAACTTATCCGGGATGACATTCTTGTTGATGAGAACAGTCACACTGTCTGGATAGGTTCCACCCATGGTGTTTCGGTCATCAAGACCGATCTTTACTGGAACTACGCAAAAGAGGCCACGAGTCCCATTATTTTCCCCTCGCCAGTGAGGCCCGATGACAGGTCTGTAACAATATCTGGATTAAACGACAAAGAGCGGGTATCTTTGTATAAAATGGATGGCACGAAAGTTAAAGTGGAGCTCGAGAGGGGAAAGGGATTTGTGAGATTCGTGACCAAGAATCTCTCTGCAGGTACTTATATCGTCCTCGTAGGGAATAAAAAGCTTCTTTTTTCAGTAATTAAATAGGAGGTTTGAAGATGGAAAAGAAAAGACCAAAAATTCTATTTGTTGAGGATGAGAAGAATCTTTTGCTTTTGTACAGGAAGGAGTTTGAAAAGGAAGACTATGAAATTCTAACCGCCACAAGCGCAGAGGAAGGACTTGAGATTTTAGACAAGCAGCCAGATATTGACGTGGTTGTGCTTGATATAAAAATGAAGGGGATGTCTGGCCTTGAGGCACTTGCGAGAATAGCCAGGTCGCGTAAAAATATTGGACTTATCCTCGCGACTGCTTACTCCTCATTTCAGGAGGACTTTACCTCGTGGCTTGCTGACGCTTACATTGTCAAGTCACCAGACTTTATTTCAGAGCTAAAGCGAGAAATCAAAAGGGTGCTGGAGGAAAAGAGGAAATGAAGGCTATAATCCTTGCAGGTGGGTTTGGTACGAGGATAAAACCCCTGACGGTGAATACTCCCAAACCCATGCTCCCACTTGTAAACCGGCCTATTCTCGTTCATGTAATTGACCTTTTGAAGAAGCACGGCATTGATGAAGTGCTTATGCTCCTCTACTACTATCCAGACATTATTAAAAATTATTTCGGCGACGGCTCTGAATTTGATTTGAGGGTCGAATATTTCACGCCTGACAGGGATTACGGTACAGCAGGAGCGGTAAGATTCGCCAAAGACTTTGTTGGAAGTGACCGAACACTCATCATCTCCGGGGACCTTTTGACGGATTTTGACCTTAGTTCATTGATTAAAGACCACATAAACAAAAAGGCCGAAGCCACTATTGGTCTCACAAGAGTCAATAATCCCCTGCAGTTTGGCATCGTTATCACTGATAATGACGGCAGAATACTCAAGTTTCTCGAAAAACCCACCTGGGGAGAAGTCTTCTCAGACACAATAAACACCGGCATTTACGTCTTCGAGCCACAGGTTTTTGATTATATCCCTGAAAATAAAGAGTACGACTTTTCCAAGGATTTATTCCCCTGGATGCTTGAGAAAGGTAAGCCACTTTACGGTTCTATTTTAACAGGTTACTGGCGAGACATTGGGGATACAGATTCCTACAGATTTGCCCATTACGATGTGTTTGAAGGGAAGGTTCAAATATCGGTTCCAGGCCAGAAGTTAAACCTTATCGGTCGTGATGTCAGAATAGGCGAAGAGGTCTCACTTTCTACAACTGTAAAATTTAAGGGGACAGTGGTACTCGGGAATAACACGAGGGTGAAGGATAACGTTTCCATCAGTAACTCTTCCATTGGCAACAACTGCATCATAGGTGAAAACGTTGTAATTGAGAATTCCATTATCTGGGACAACGTGTTTATCGATGATGGTGCTGTGATAAAGGGAGCTGTGATTGGTAACAGTGTCAGGATTTCAAAGAATGTAAGAGTCCTTGAGGGAGCTGTTATTGCGGATGAAACCACCGTGGGCAAAGATGCCGTTATCAAAGAGGGTGTGAAGATATGGCCAAGAAAGATAGTGGAAGAGGGAGCAGTGGTTTCTTCCAATCTCGTATGGGGTGAGAAATGGAGAAAGAGTCTTTTTGAAGGAGCGAAAGTAATTGGGCTTACCAATATCGAGCTTACTCCAGAATTTGCGGCAAAGTTGGGAGCTGCTTATGGCTCCATCTTACCTAAAAATGCATACGTTTTGATGGGCAGAGATTCTCATCCTGCATCAAGAATGCTTAGACGGGCCTTTATGGGTGGACTTGCATCAACCGGAGTCCATGTGAGAGACGCTCAGATGACGCCTGTTCCTGTATTCAGTTACAAACTCCAGATGTTTGGTGAGATTGGAGGGGTCTTCTTCAGACAGTCGCAGGATGACCCACCCTCAACGGAGATCATATTTTTTGATAAAAACGGAATGGAGATTTCACCGGGCACTGCAAAAACTATCGAGCGAATCTTTTTCAGAGAAGATTTCAGGAGAATCCATTACAACGAGAGTGGAATCATTCATACCATTCCTCGGATTTTTGATTTTTACAAAGAGGCATACATAAAATACCTCAACGTTCGTCAGATCAAAAACAGGCAGTTTAAGCTTGTGATCGACTTTTCACACGGCTCCGTATCACAGTTTTTCCCTGAGATTTTAAATTCCATCGGAGTTGATTTTATCGGGCTGAATGCCTACATTGACACGACAAAGCTTGCAAAACCTGAAGAAGAGGTTCACAGGCATCTTGACCAGCTATCCACCATCTTGAGCTCACTTAAAGTTGATCTTGGATTTTATCTCTATCCTTCGGGCACAAAGCTTATACTTGTTGATGAGAAAGGGCGCATCCACAAAGATATTGACCTTCTACTTCTCCTCTCCTGGCTATTTATTGAAAACTACAAAAATTCCAAAATCGCCGTACCGAATTACGCTCCCATGATAATTGAAGAATATGCTAAATCCAATGGAGTCAGGGTTGATAGAATTTCGAGCAATCCACGGGATATGTTTGAATACGCTCACAGGGAAGATGCCGTATTTGTCGGCTCAGGAGAGGGCGAATTCATAATTCCTGAATTTCATCACGGGCCTGATGCCATGTTCACCATTGGTAAAATCCTCGAAATGATTTCAAGTGACTCAATCAAAATTGCGGAGGTTTATGACAGGATTCCACGCACTTCTTTGCTCCTTGAGAAGTTCTCCTGCCCTGTGGACTTGAAGGGCACAGTTATGAGAATGATGAGCGAGGTGGCAAGGTACGAGAAGGCATCCCTGCTCGATGGGGTGAAAATCTTTTATGACGAGGGGTGGGTAATGCTAAGGCCTGACCCTTATAAACCTTACGTTTACCTTTACGTTGAAGGCAAAGACGAGGAAAAGGCGAAGGCGCTAATGCAGGATTTTAGAGAAAAAGTTCTGACCTGGATCAAAATCGGTAAGAGTGAACAGGAATGAGAAACATCGTTGAGATAGGTAAGGACATCTACTGGATAGGTGAGAAGGTTTCGGGGTTCATCACAAAAAACTCTTATCTTCTGAAAAACGGAGAGGAAGGAGTTCTCATTGACCCGGGCCTCTATCACAAATCCTTGATGATCAGGATTAGAAAAAAGTGGCCCGGCTTAAAGCTCAAATGGATAATCTATCCATCTATAAATTTTGAGCATTATCCGCTGGTCTGGGAACTCAGTCAGGATGAAATGTTTAAGGATACGAAGATTATCGTTCACAAAGTTCACAAGAAGTTTCTGGAGCCACTTGGATTCAATGATAAATTTCTTTTTATTGACGAGCACGAAGAAAAATTTGGGGAGTACCGTTTGAAATTTATTCCGGTTGAGATTCTCAATTTTCCTGGGGCTTTATTTGTGTTTATCGAACCGGGGAAAATACTTGCAACCGGCCCCCTATTTAGCTCTTTTTACAGGAGCGACGAAATTTTTGCCACCTCGTCTGACTATTTGAGCTTTGTGGATGAATTTCATCAGGGCTATTTTATAAGCTCCCGATATCTATCATACCCTCTTGAAATTATTGAAAGACTCTCGCCCCAAGTAGTCGCTCCATCCACTGGCCTGATATTCAAAGGTGAGCTTATCAACGAACTTGTGAAACATTACAGAGAAAATCCTGAAATCGAAGAATCATTTTACGAGGACCTGATTGAAAGGGTCATGGAAATACTGACGACAAGCGTAAAAATCACCGATGCCATACCAAGGATAAAAGAATTACTGAGGGAGACGGTAAATATAAAAAATCTTGGAATCATGACACTTTTCAACCATGATTCGCCGAAACTTATCATCCCCCACAGACACGAAAAGGCCAAACTTGACGACAGGACATACACAGAGCAGATGGAGCGTATAAAGTTATTTCTGGAGAAGAGTACTTTTTATAAGTGCAAGGGGGATGTTTTCAAAAAGTATCTCGGAGATGGCCACTATTACCTCTTTTCGCTCAAAGACAGAGAACTTTATGGTGCGTTGATTGTAGTAACCCCTCACGCAATCAGTGAGGATTTAAGGGAGTTTTTTAAGAAACTCAGGCCTGCGTTTAGAACCGCTGTTGAACGTGAGGTCATTTACGAAAAGCTTTCCATGGAGGTCGAAAAATACAAGGAGCAGGTTTGGTTTGATTCTCTTACGGGTCTTTACAACAAAAACTATCTCATACGTGAGGCTGACAGGATATTTGGTAGGTATAAGAGATACAGCGAGAATTTCTCGCTGGTGATGATGGATATCGACGATTTTAAAAAGATAAATGACACTTATGGTCACATGGTTGGCGACATAGTTCTTGAGGATATTGGTAACATTCTACGCAGGTATTCGCGCTCGGCCGACATACTTGTGAGGTTTGGCGGAGAGGAATTTCTCGCTATTCTACCACATACAACATCCTCTGGTGCCTACAGATTTGCCGAAAAGATAAGAACAAAAGTAGAGAGCCATCCAATTCATCTGAAGGAGAAAAGTTTCAAAGTCACTATAAGTGCTGGAGTTGCAGGCACTGATTTAGTTAAAAACATCAATAGTTTTGACGATCTTTTAAAATTGTCTGATAAGGCTTTATATATGGCAAAGGGAAAGGGTAAAAACAGAACGGTAGTTTATAGTGATGAAAAGGGCTTTACTTTTTGATATTGACGGCACATTAATCCTCACCGGTGGTGCAGGAGCAAGGGCCCTCGATAGGGCATTCAAGTATTTGTACGGCCTCGACTACGTTATGGAGAAAATCCATCCTCACGGTAAAACAGACCCGGAGATCGTGAGGGAAATCTTCAACAGAAGTCTCGGTCGAGACCCCTCGCATGCGGAAATGGAGAGGGCTTTAGATTTTTATGTGTATTTTCTTAAATTTGAGGTGCAGTACGCATTAAAATTCCGGGTACTGCCTGGGGTGAAAGAACTCCTTGACCGGCTGCAAAAATACGATGAATTTATCGAAGGCCTTGCTACCGGAAATGTGAGAAATGGGGCGAGGGTAAAGCTATCGAGGCCTGGATTGTGGCAGTATTTCAAATTCGGTGGATTTGGCTCTGATTCTGAGAATAGGAAGGAAATACTTATTAGTGCTATTGAACGTGCCCGTAGATTGTCAGGAAATTCAGTGAAAGGGTTGATCATTGGGGATACCCCAAGAGACGTTTATGCTGCCCATCAGGCTGGCCTGCCCGTCCTTGCCGTGGCCACCTCTACATACACAGTTGATGAGCTCAAAAAAGCAGGCGCCGACTTCATCCTCCCCGATTTATCAAATATTGATGAAGCTTTTGAGGTGTTGAGAAGCTTTTGATTCCACTTGAGGTAATATTCGAAATTTCCAGGCCTTAGCGTACAAGAAAAAATGCCGTTTAAGAGGTTACTAATATTCAGATTGCTGAAACACTATTTACCCGCTCAATGTGCATGCCCAAAAACCAATTTTCTGCGCATTTTACCGGTATTTTCCCTCCTTTTTGTGGAAAGAGGGGTTAGGGGAGAATGGTGAATGAAAAAATTAAAGTTTAGCTTAGAATCCGCATATTTAAAGAATTAAAAACAGGAGAGCTAATATTCAACTTTGTGGTTTATAAATTGAGAAATTTTCAAGATGTAACCCCTCACCTTTATCCTCTCCCCGCAAAGTATTTACGCGGGGAGAGGAAGTTTTTTGGATGCGAGGCTAAATGATTGAATCAAAGTCCAAAGGCCAAGCGAATTGTCATAGAAAACATACAGAAGAACTTTTCTAACAAGCGATGCTTGTGATACCCCGATGCAACAAAAAAACTTTCCCTCCCCCACTTGCGAAGCAAGTGGGGGAGGGATCAAAGGGAGGGGGCATTCCGCTTGAAATTTATAAAAATTCAAGATGTAGCCCTCACCCCTGACCTCACCCACGAATTTTGAAAAAATTATGTATTACTACTTGACAGTCCTCATAAAATGTGTAACAATATAGACATGCATGACTATTCATTCTTCTCAAAATATATTCATAAAATCCTCTCTATGCACTTCCACTC
>WFZT01000028.1 GCA_015489415.1 Caldifarciminota bacterium
AAAAGGAGGTAAGAGATATGAGGAAGTATGTACTGGGTGTAGTACTTGGAGCCATATTGGCAGTAGGCCCTGCGCTGGCCATGAAATGGTCATTTAGCGGCAGCTTCAGGGTGGATCCGACATTCTCATCCACAACAGTAGGAACATCAGCAGCCGTGACAAACTTTGCTATTGTCGACCCTGGTAACTCAAGGTTTAGACTAAAGGGAACAATGGATGATGGAAGCTACCTGTATTTTGAAGCAGGTGTTCCTTATAAAATGTGGCATGAAAATGGCTGGTTTTCATTTGACCACGATACCTCAAGTGGAACATTTCCTACGAGAGTATTAAAGCTGCGCCATGCCTATGCATTGATCAATACCCCAATGGGTAAGGTGAAATTTGGGCACACATGGTCTGTGCTTGACTTCGTGTTTGCGAACCAGAGACTGAACCATGACCTCGCTGCAATCGGCTATGGTAACCTTTACGGCGGTAGGGTTTGGGAAGTAGTGTTCTGCAAAGGGCCAGCCAAGGTCGCATTTGTTGAGCCCAAAGCTGCAGTTACAGATACTTCATATCATTCTACAGAAGTAAAACTTCCTAAAATAGAAGCGTCCTTTGCATTTGGTCCTGCCAATGTAAGTTTCTCCTATAATTCCTTCAAAGAGGAAGGAGCTGATACCGCTACAATAAATACATTTGCATTGGCCGCTTTCGCTGGCCTCCCACTCGGGCCTGCCAAGGTACTCGTAAATGGTTGGTTCGGTCAGAACCTCTACACCTTCTGCTGTGAGGGCGCATATCATGCACCTTACGTTGACAGCACAGGAACAGTTAAGAACACAACAGGTATGGGCGGATTTGCACAGGTCATGGCCAAGGCGGGTAAAGGTCTCTTCACCGCCGGTCTCGGTATGGACATTGCCACAGAGCCCGAGAAAGATGTATGGGCTGCTGGCGATAGCACAAAGACCGACAAGGCCACAAAGATGGTCCTGTTTGCTAACTACAAGCTCAACCTCACAAAGAGCTTCTACATCCAGCCTGAATTTGCACTGTTCAGCAGCAAGGTTGGAGACAACGACAACGCCAAAGTTTCCCAGACGCTCTTTGGTGTTCACCTCCAGTACGACTGGAAGTAAGAGGAATTTTATTTGATAAAAGAGGTGGGGCGGCCCTTCGGGCCGCCCCCCTCTTTTTTATCCCCTTTTATCCATTCAAAATAGGTCAACCTCCTTAGTCACAAATTCTTCAAATATAAGGTCTGTGGTAATTTTCAAAAAGTCTTATATGGTGAAATATCCCTCCAATAAGACGCTCAAAAGTGATAAAGAAATAACCAAATCCATTCCGGATTGGAAAATCTCATTAATAAAATTGTTGGTAGGTGGGGGATGCCGAAGGCATCCCCCCACTCTTTTTCAAAATATTATCTGTAACCCCCACCCTCCTGCCATCGTGTGCCTCCTTAATTTTTCATTGTATGTATAAGAGATGCCGAACATCGGTACCATTGCAGCAATTCCACCGACTTTCAAGTAAGCTTTTATTGGAATTGAAAGGTTATAGACTCTCGTTCTATCTCTGTAATAGCGGCCACCAAAGACTATTCCAATATAAACAGGGGATTTAATCTTCAGTTCAAAGGGCTCAAAGCATGCATCCAGATGGTATTCATAATCATCTTTACCTTTCCCGTCGACAAGCCCACCAATGGACAGCTCAGTTTTTATTCCTTTCAAAAATTTGAAACTAACCCCCTGGAAACCTGATGGATATCGTGTGTAACCAACCCCAGCAGTTCGGCGTTGCTCTACCTTTATGTAGGAAACTTCCACCTCAGAATCGGGCTTGGAAACTGTATCAGGATTTTCCATGCTTCCCAAGGCTACAGTCTTTGTTTCCCGGGCAACCTTTACAATTGAGACAGTTTTGAGAAACTTAGTTAAAGTTGAGAACAACTGTGTTCTGCTCTCTTCTGGGGCCCCACCATAAACAACAATTAGGGGATGTATGTGAGATGAGGGTGGTGGTTCAAGCTGAGTGATCGCAAGGAACATAACAGTAGGAATTGACCCTCCTGTCACAAAAAGGCCATCTCCAATATCTGATTGAATTTCGTAGACTCTCCACTGTAGCTGGCTGAAAATACGCGTTTCACCTTTATAGATTATTTCATCTCCACCCGATTCCTGAAGAGAGACCATCCAGTTAGTAATATACTCGTCATCCATGAGTTTGTGTAACGGAGCCTGGAACCCGATAAATATCCCGGCATTAATACCAGAATTGTACCATCCATCAACAAATTGCACCTTATGCCAGGTAAAACGTTGCTCATTTACATGCGTCCACTTTGAATCTATTTCAGAAATATCCTCATAGTTCAGAGAGTCTATGACACTTTGGGGAACAAAATATCGAAATCTCAGTCGAGAGAGGTCAATCACCTTTGGCCCTTCTGCCTGCAGTAAAGTTATAAAAAGGAACAGAAGGCTTACAAATCTCATTTTTACTGTCCTGAGTATTTTTTGAGAATACCGATGGGCTTTTCACCTCTCTGCCAGTACCAGACGGTTTTTACCTTCTTCTTTTTCTTTTTATATGCAGGATAAACTGCAACACGGTTAACTTCACGTGTACGCGTGTAAGTAATTTCCTTCTTAGTAGGCCTAAGTGTCCAGGGTCCCAGCATGACAGAAGGAATTTCACAATCAGGTTCATAGACCTTCTCAACCTTTATTACTGGGTACTCCTCACCCTCCATACCGAAGAATTCCGAATTAACATCTACAACCCTCTTGTAGTATTTCACCCGTATCCTGAAGGTCTTCCTTCTATCGTGATGGAAATAGGTAAAATCACCGTAATCGTAATTGATAGGTTGCTCACCTTCAAAATACACGATATCACCGTTTTTTATGTCATAAATATTGGTATAGTAGCCTTCATCATCACTCTGAGCATGGGCCACGCCAAATGCCCAGACCAGTATTGCAATCACTGCAGCAAATTTTATACTCCGCATTATGCACCTCCTTTTTCTGCTATTTCAGGCAATTATCATTCCGTATTCAGAGTTCAGACTGTGGAAAATGAGGAATTGCAGAAAAAATCCGTATTCCCTGGACTTAGTTATTACACGAGGAATTTACAACGATAGGGTTAGTGGTAGTCCCGATTTGGGAATAAATTCCCAAATCGGGACTACCACTAAATACTTCCAATTCACCGTGAGACTCCAAATCTACATCTCAAGGAAAGGATGGAACAGTTAATTACGGGGCCATTAATCTATTAACAGTCTCGACCACATCTCTATTGGCCTTTACATCATGGACACGGATAATGTCCACCCCCTGAAGTGTTAGATATGCGGTGATGCCGAGAGTACCATACAACCTCTTCTCAGGCTCACTCTCCCCAAGAATCCACCCGATAAAAGATTTTCTTGAATGACCAACAAGTATTGGGATGCTGAACGACTTGAATTTATCAATGTTTTTCAGCAATTCAATATTGTCCTCAAACCTTTTCCCAAAGCCGATACCAGGGTCAAGGATAATCTGCTCTATTCCGCGGGTCTTGAGATAATCTATTTTTTCTTTGGAATAAGCCTTGACTTCTTCAACCACATCGTCATAAAAAGCATTTTTTTGCATATCCCGTGGAGTTCCTTTGATATGCATCAGGACATAAGGAGCCCTGTATCTTTGCACCACATTCACAATCTCAGGGTCAAAGGAAAAACCCGAGATATCGTTAACAATATCAGCGCCTGCCTTTATTGCTTCATCTGCCACCACTGATTTGTAAGTATCAATTGAAATGGGTATCTCTGAAAATTTTCTGATAGCTTTAATAGCCGGTACCACTCTCCTCAATTCCTCTTCATGTGGCACAGCTTCGGCTCCCGGCCTTGTGGATTCACCCCCAATGTCAAGGATATCCGCTCCTTCGTCTATCATTGCCCGCGCAACCTGTTCCACCTCTCCCATCACACGACTACCGGCATAAAAAGAATCCGGAGTTACATTCAAAATCCCCATGATCAGAGGTTTTTTATTAAAATCTACAATTCTGCCGTGCGGTGATCTGTATTCCATACTTTCAATTTTAAGGCTGAATGTTCGTCCAATTTGTGGTAACCTAAGGGAAAGGAGGCATATTATGAAGTACATGAGTTATGAGCTTAAAGATGGTATCGGTATCATAACTTTTACGCGGGAGGATAAGCTCAACTCATTCAACCGGGAGATGTGGCAGGAGCTCTACAACATCCTGGATCAGGAGAAGGGAAATGATAATCTGAGGGTTTTGATTATCACAGGTAAAGGCAGGGCCTTTTCTGCCGGTAATGACATCTATGAAATGGATAAATTGACCAGAACTGAGAACCTGTACGAATTTTTCAGCAATGGATTCGCCAGAGTTTTACGAGCTATTTCAGAGTTTCCAGTACCCACTATTGGAGCAATAAACGGACTTGCCTATGGTGGAGGCTTTGAAATGACATTGATGTTTGACCTTGTTGTGTCGTCAAAGGCTGCAAAATTTGCTTTTCCCGAATTAAAAATTGGTCTCATACCCCCTGCAGGTCTCACCATCAACCCTTCACTAATAGGACTGAAGAAAGCCGCCAAACTCACCTTACTCGGTGAGCCCATAACTGCAGAAGAGGCCTTTAAAATGGGAATAGTAGATTTTATTGTAAAACCAGAGGAATTGATGGACAGGGTCCATGAAATTGCAGAAAAAATAGCCAACTCTGACCCCCTTGCTGTAAAGGTTGCCAAAAAATGGATTGCCCGTCAGAGGAACATGGTGTTCTTTGGGGAGGCTTCTGGTGAGCTGGTATTTCTTGCCAATTCCCAATTTGCCCGCGAATCCCTGGCAAAATTTTTAAAGAAGTAAACAGTAGATTTAGATGGGGGCCCCGCGCGAAGCGCGGGGCCCCCATCTAAAATTGCTCTCAACTTCTTCAAAGCACCCAACCACATTCCGATTACACCTGGGGTTTGTCTCTCCATCGGGCGGCTGTTATTATTTAGAATATGCTCAAGGAAGCTTATCTTTACGAAAAATACGACGATGAGCGGGTAAGGTGTCTCGAATGCAGGCATTACTGCATTATAAAAAAGGACCGATACGGGGTCTGTGGTGTCAAGAAAAATATCGACAACAAGCTATATTCGCTAAACTATGGTAAACCTATTGCAATTAACCTTGACCCCATTGAGAAAAAACCACTTTTTCACTTCCTTCCCGGCTCAAGTGCCCTTTCTTATGCGACCGTGGGATGTAATTTCAAATGTCTCTTTTGCCAGAACTGGGATATTTCGCAGATGCCCCGTGACAGGCACCACAGGATAAAAGGTTACGATGTCTCGGCAGAAGAGATGGTTCAGCTTGCCCTCAAATACCGCGCAGAAGTTATTGCCCACACCTACACTGAACCAAGCATCTTCTTTGATTATGCCTACGATATAGCAAAAATTTCATCACAATACGGTATAAAGAATGTCTTTGTGACCAATGGGTATATTTCACCTCAGGCACTTGAAATGATAAGACCTTACCTGCATGCTGTTAATATTGACCTTAAAGGGTGGAGTGAAGAGTATTACCGCAAGATTATAGGAGCCAGGCTTTCCGAGGTGCTTGATTCAATTAAACTTCACAAAAAATTAGGGATTTGGGTTGAGCTTACAACTCTTATTGTTCCCGGATGGAATGACACCGAAGATCAGATCAGGGAAATAGCAAGATTCATCAGGGATGAAGTCGGCCCGGAGACTCCCTGGCACATCTCAAGATTCCACCCTGCATACAAGATGAGAGATTACCCACCCACTCCCATTGAAACCCTCAAAATGGCGTATCGCATTGGTAAAGAAGAGGGACTTAGATTTGTTTATCTTGGAAATGTGCCCGGCGACGAGT
>WFZT01000029.1 GCA_015489415.1 Caldifarciminota bacterium
GGCCACCCCCTCTAAATACCGCTGTTTGCGTATATGCACTGATTGTCCTTGACTAAAGCCGGACCTATTTTTATGATTAAATGTTATGCATATATTATTGTTTGCACTGTCTTTGATCGCAGGAAGCCAGGGGGTAACCAGGAGTTCCAATCCCATCAAAATAATGATTATATCCTCCTACAACGAAAATGACCCCTGCGGAGCAGAGCAGATCAAAGGGATAATCAAGAAATTCCAAACGGATTTTCCCAGTGAAAGCTTAAACGTGCAAACACTTTACATGCTTGGAAGAAAAGTAAATAAAACTGTCTCTGCAAGGAGAGCGGTGGCTGACAGTTTTTATGAAGAGTTTAAAAAATTCCATCCATCTGTAGTTTTTCTGACAGATGATATTGCAATCGACTATATGCTTCCAAAATTGATAAGAGATACATCTGACTACATTGTGGTATTTTCGGGAATGAACAGAGATGTTAGAAAGGTTGATGGCAGATTTCATTTTATAAAATCCTGGATGGATAATAATAAAGCTATTCCTTCAAAAAACGTAACCGGAGTCATAGAAAAAATTTATATCGCCCTCTCCATACGTTACGCCATCAAATTCTTTGATATTAGAGAAGTAAGGGATGATAGCGGTGAGATAAAGGTAGTGGTTCCCGATACTGTTCTCATACTCGTTGGGAAGGATTCTGTTTCTCAAATAGTCAAAAGGCAAATTCAGCGTGAATTGATAAATTTCAAAGACATACCGATTAGAATTGAAGAAATACGAACTTTTGACGAGTTATTAGACGCGATAAAGGCCCTCAATAAAGCCCCGCACATTCCATTTTATTATCCATTAACTTTAACTGTTGACAGCTCTGGTAAGACCCTTAGTATGACGGAACTTGCAGAATATTACGTTAAAAACGCCCATAAACCTGATATGGCATTGAATATTTCTTTTACCCTACTTGGAATGTTTGGTGGAGTGGGACTCGACTTCGAATACATGGGAGAGATGGCTGCTCAAAAAGCTATTGAATTTCTGAAAGGGACAAGCAAAATAGAAGATATCTACATAGAGAATGCCTCGAGAGTAGAGGTCACTCTGAATATTAAAAGGGTCGAATCGCTAAAGATAACGATACCTTTCAATAAATTCGTAAACATCGGAAAGATTGTAAAATGAATATTATGGCCCTTCTTGAAAAGAAAATAAGGTTAGGAAAATTATTAGAAATTAGACTTGGCACAGTAGTGCTTTTTTCCCTGGCATTCCCGGTTATATCTTTTATGTGGTATCTTCATCTGGACTCGGTTAGTAAGACCAAGAGTTATTTTAAGGAGCAATACGAGGAGACGGTTAAATCTAATTTGCAAACCTTAAAATTAAGGTTCAAGGAACAGGTCAATTTTCTTACTTATGACTTAAACAACTCTGTTGGTACACTCCCCAAAGGGGTTAACGTCCGCAGTTTTGTGTACAAAAACATTGGGAAAATCATCTCCTCAAGGAATTACATTGAGAAAGTCTACTATCTTGACACTCTCAACAAAAGATGTTTTTTATTCTTTCCCAAACTGAAAACAATCAGGCAACCATTAAAATTCGTAAATTTTGATGGATTAAATTTTCGTACGGGTAAGATTAGCAAAAATTTGATGTACGTTTACATGCCCAATCCTAATACTGAGCGGGTTGACAGTGTCATCTGGGGCCTTGTCTCCGTACCGGTTTATAAGGTTTTTGGGAAAAAACGATTGAGGATGGGACTCTTGTTTGTATTAATCAACGTTTCCAGTCTAATGGATCAATTGTCTAAGGAAATATTTGGTAAAAAATCGTTGAAACTTGTATTAATGCCCCTTTCCTCGCGAAACGTGTTTTATCCCAAAAGTGTTGGATTAAAGTGGGACAACTATCAGCTGAACATATCATACAAAAAGCCTGAGGGAGAAAGTTTGAGCTGGGAAGCCAATTTCAACCGTGTAAAAGGTAGAATGAGTATGAATTTTAGTATTTCAGCAATTGCGGTACTTTTAGTGTTTGTTGCCGCAGGTTCTATTTATGAAAAAAGCATTAGAAGGAAGGACAATGAAGTTAACGAGGCAGAAAATGAAAGGAGCATTCTTGAGAAATCTTCAGGGAAAATTGAAAATGTGGTAGAATTATCATCTCCTGAGGATCTGATGTTTAGTACACTTGATGATTTTAAAGAGAAAACTAACATTTCTTATGTGGTATCCAAAAATGGTGAAGTCTATAAATACTCTGAAAAATTAAATGAAAGTGAGGCAATAGAAATCCTTAACGAAACACAGGATGAAATTGAAAAAGGCTTAAAAGCATCGGATTCTAAATATCCTTTTAAAGAAATAATACTCAATGGAGAATCCTACCTTGTAATTTTAAGAGATGCGGGAGGCGCAAAGGCGCCGAGGAAACGCCAGTTCTATCTAATCTTTCTCTTTATGATCGAGCTTGCCACCAGATACAGTTTTAAGAGCGAGCAAAAAAGGGAAATCGAGGAGAGCATTTTCTTAACCATTCTTAAAATCCTTGGACTTAAGGACAACTACACCTGCGACCATTCGCTATCCGTGGCGGAAATCGCCGTTTTTATCGGGGAAAAAATTGGGAAGGAAGAATATAACCTTAAAGATTATGACATTGATATACTGAGGATGGCTGGATATCTACACGACATCGGTAAAATTGGAATACCAGACGAGATACTAAACAAACTTGGCGCATACGACGAACTGGATACAAAAGTTATGAGAAGACACCCACTTTATACAAAAGCCATACTGCAACCTCTCGCAAAGCATATAAAGTACTATAAGGATATAATGAACGTTGCCGTCCATCACCATGAAAGGCTGGATGGGTCCGGCTATCCATTCGGTTTAAGAGGAAAAGACTTTACCATTCCCATGCAGATTCTTGCCATTGCAGATTCCCTCGATGCCATGATGAGGGATAGACCTTACAAAAGCGCAAAAAGTCTTAAAGATATAAGAGAAGATTTGAGCAGTCTTGCGGGGATAAAATTCAACAGGAAACTCGTGAAGGAGGTCATAAAAATCTTAGAGGAAATTTATACTATTCCAGGCAGGAGAAAAAGAGAGCACTGTGAGATCAAGTTTTAAGAAAAATAACTAACCTTCCAGGAAATATAGAATTTTTCATTGTTACATTTCCGAATCCTGCATGCTGTTCTAAGCAAAAAAACATTAATGTGATATTGACTGCGTGTTTGAGTTCTTCTGATAATACACTTCCAGAGAAAAGTTTTAGAAACAAAATCCGTGCAGGTTAAAACCTGCAAGAATCTTCACTCGAAAAGATGTATAATAATAAATACATAGAGCCTTACTCTATGTTTGTTCAGAACGCACACGTAACATGTGTTTATAGATGAATAATTAGCGGATATCTTAGCTGAGGTCCGTCATGTGTCAAATTAACAAGGTAAAAAGTGAGTCTTTAAATGGGACGAAATTTAGGGGGCCGGCCATGATGACATGGCCGGCCCCCTCTGAATTTTCGTATTAAGCTACAGGATAGGCCTCAGCAGGCCTCTCTTCGAGGAGTCTTACATTGGTTGCTCCCTCATCAAGCTGTACGATTTTCGTCCTCGTAACCACTCTTTCTGGCAGTGTAATGGTCTTGCCTCTCCGTCT
>WFZT01000030.1 GCA_015489415.1 Caldifarciminota bacterium
ATTAAACCAGTCATGTCTATCTGCCTCCCTTGCATGGCGATTATCTCTCATGACCAGCCCAAATTCAAGGTTAAGGTCATGATTAACGGCAAACCTGCGGTTATCAATCTCTGGTATAACGACTTATGCAGGCTTTACGGATGTCTCGAGAGAGGGGAATCACCAATGTGACAGATTGAGGGGGATTAGGAAACAGGATGCTGATAGACGTTTTTCAGATAGGCTTAACGGCTGGTTAAAATTGATATTCTTTACAATTTTACGGCCTTGACGATAACAGAGAAATCCAAAATCATATAAGCATGAATTATGTTAGCTTACCTAATTGGCTGGAGCGGAAGTATAAGATCTTGTGGGAGGCTTTTGGGAGTCGTCCTTTCAGGTATAGTGAAGCCCAAAAGGTGCTCTCAGAAAAAGCTCAACTTCCCGATGATCAAGTTTTGGTTGTTCTCTCCGAATTGAGAAAGCGGGGGAAGCTCGTTGTTGAAAATGACCCAGACGACAAAAGGAAAAAGATCTACCAATTGATCAGCCCCAAGGAATACATCCAGCAGGCTTTGTTTCCTGAAAAAGATGCCTTAAGACAACATCTTACTCGGTCAGACCTTGAAAAATTACTCAAGAGAGCAGCGGACCTAATTAGGACACTCGTTGACTACCACTACATTTTGTTGCTACTGTTTTTCAAAAGAATTTCCGACAAATGGAAAGACGAATTTGAAAGGACAGTGGAGGAAGCGATAAGAGATGGGTTCAGCCCTGATGAAGCCGTTCTCGAAGCTCGTCAGGCAGCTTATCATGATTTTGACATACCAGAGGAATTTTTGTGGGACAATCTAAGAAAGGACCTTGAACACTTACCAGAGAATTTATCCCGTGCGTTCAAGGCTATTGCTGAGAGAAATCCTGACCTTAGAATAATTTTTGAAAATGTGGATTTTCTTCAATTCACACAGAGTTATGAAAATGCCGAAATTCTGAGACAATTGTTCGAGCTGTTTAGTTCTCATTCTTTGCGGAATGTATCCCCTGACATTCTCGGCGATGCCTACGAATGGATACTCAGATATTTTGCTCCTCAGAAAGCAAAGGAAGGCGAAGTTTATACTCCAAGAGAGGTTATAAGGCTAATGGTGGAAATGCTAAATCCTATATCAGGTGAAAGCGTTTACGATCCTGCCTGTGGGTCTGGTGGTATGCTGATACTATCCTACAAACATGTCGCAGAAAATGAAGGAAAAGATGCGGCTGATAAGCTTTTCCTCTACGGACAGGAAGCAAATATGAAAACCCTCGCTCTTGCGAGGATGAACCTTTACATCCACGATATCCGTAATGCCAACCTTCAGCATGGTAACACAATTTTGTATCCGAAGTTTAAGGAGGGGAATAAATTAAAGCAATTCGATGTGCTACTGACCAATCCACCGTGGAATCAAGATGGATATGATGAAAAAACAGTGAAACGCGGAGAGTTTGTTAAAGAACGCTTCTCTTTTGGATTTACCACCAAGCAATCAGCTGATTGGCTCTGGATTCAGCATCTTCTGGCATCGGCGAGGCAGGAAACAGGGCGTATTGCTGTGGTCATTGATAACGGTGCACTTTTTAGAAGTGGACGAGAAAAGGCCATTCGAAAAGGTGTTTTAGAAGCCGACCTTTTGGAGGCTGTTCTCCTGCTCCCTGAAAAGCTCTTTTATAATACAGGCGCACCGGGCGCGATTCTCATATTCAGGAGAAATAAGCCTGAAGGGCGAAGGAACAAGGTTTTATTTATCAACGCCTCGCAGGAATATGAGCCTCATCCCGATATACGCAAGCTTAACCGTCTTGGAGATAAACATATCAAAAAGATTGTTACCACTTATAGCGAGTTCAAAGAAGAGGAAGGTTTTTCCCGTGTGATTTCAATAGACGAGATAAAAGAGAACGATTATAACCTGAATGTAACGCTCTATGTCTATCCGATTAAAAAGGAAGAAGAGATTGACATCCCGGCCGAATGGCACACCATCCAGAAAGTCAATCAGGAGTTAAAGGAAGTTGAGTCAAGAATTAATGGATTTCTAAAGGAGTTGGGATATGATGTGTAATGAGAACCAAAATCATATATGGAATTTAGCGAGCCACGAAGATGTTGAGGCTGTTCGAAAAAACTGCTCTTAACAATTGAAGGGGAAGGCTTTAACCTTCCCCACTATGAATAGAACACTCATTGAAATCAAAACAATTTACAAGTTGACGAAGAAATTTGCCTCATCACTGAGGCGTAAAAGGTTGTGCAAATCC
>WFZT01000031.1 GCA_015489415.1 Caldifarciminota bacterium
ATATACATTGAAGGCTATTGAAATAGATGAGAAGGCATTTGGCCCAGATCATCCCACTTTAGCTACTGATTACAACAATTTAGCACAAATACTACAGGCTATGGGGGAACTTGAGGAGGCTAAAAAATATACATTGAAGGCTATTGAAATAGATGAGAAGGCATTTGGCCCAGATCATCCCACTTTAGCTATCCATTACAACAATTTAGCATCGATACTACAGGCTATGGGGGAACTTGAGGAGGCTAAAAAATATACATTGAAGGCTATTGAAATAGATGAGAAGGCATTTGGCCCAGATCATCCCACTTTAGCTACTGATTACAACAATTTAGCACAAATACTACAGGCTATGGGGGAACTTGAGGAGGCTAAAAAATATATATTGAAGGCTATTGAGATTGATAAGAAGGCATTTGGCCCAGATCATCCCACTTTAGCTATCCATTACAACAATTTAGCATCGATACTACAGGCTATGGGGGAACTTGAGGAGGCTAAGGAATATACATTGAAGGCTATTGAGATTGATAAGAAGGCATTTGGCCCAGATCATCCCAATTTAGCTCCTCTTTACAACAATTTAGCACTAATACTACAGGCTATGGGAGAACTTGAGGAGGCTAAAAAATATATATTGAAAGCTATTGAAATTGCTGAGAAGGCATTGGGCCCAGATCATCCCACTTTAGCTACCCTTTACAACAATTTAGCATCGATACTACAGGCTATGGGGGAACTTGAGGAGGCTAAGGAATATACAGAAAAAGCGATTGAGATTTTCAGGTTCAACATGAAAGAACGCGGGGGAGGTCTTTATTTCCTGAGGATGATTGATAATATGCTGAAAAAGGCAGATATATCACTGGGACTCGGAGAGGATATTGAAGAAGATTTGAAGAAACTTGCAACAGAAGTCTGGCAGATGCACAAGCTGGCCCTTAATGGATTCCTTAATATAGAGGAATCAAGCTACTTACTGGCATATTTTGCCGAGTTGATTCTCAAATACTCAAAGAAAGAGGGTAAAAAGATTGATGAAAATTTAATCAAAGATTCCCTTGATTGGAAAAATATTTACAATTACAAACCGTTTAGGGACTTTCTTGAAATGGGTGGAGTTGCAGGCATCCGGGAAAAGCTAAAGACAGAGGGTGTGATGGAAAAAATACAGCAGAAGATAGAGACATTTCGGGAAATTCAAGATTTAGATAAAAAGAATTTACCAGAGTAACCCCTTTTAAACTGTGTTTTAAGGCATATACCTGATTTAAAAGACCACACAGAAAAATTTGGAAATTACACTCCTTTCGTGTGAGAGGCAGGAAAATTACCAACTTTCCGGTAAAAGTTTCACCCTCACCTGACCTCACCCCGCTATCTCAAAAATCTTCTTCCCCCAAAGGCTTTGCCTGTCCAGTAATTATAGAAAATACCTCCCTCCCCTGCGCTTCGCGCAGGGGAGGGCATTCCGCTTGAAATTTGTAAAAATTCAAGATGTTCCCATTCCACCCCAGCCCTCCCTTCCCGGAGGGAAGGGAGGGAGCGCTATTTTTGCTTCAGCCAGCAGTGGTAAAACTTTTACCCAAAATTCCCCTCCTTCCTCTGGAAGGAGGGGTTAGGGGAGAATGGGGAAATACATGCACGCAAAGATTTGAAGTGTGCGCATACAAGCTATCATTAAGAAAATTTAGGTGTTGCCCCCATGTGACTCCTCTCATGTAGTAACTATTCGCAAGGAGAGGAAATATTTTGGTGCAAGTACAGACTTCTGACGAGCCCAATCTGAGGGTCAAATCCACTCAAAAACACTCCAACTTCTTCTTCACAAGCGAAGCTTGTGCACAAAGGTGACAAAAAACATTCCCTCCCCCACTTGCTTCGCAAGTGGGGGAGGGATTTAGGGAGGGGGCATTCCGCTTGAATATTATAAAAATTCAAGATACAGCCCTCACCCCGACCCTCTCCCGCGAAGCGGGAGGGGGAGAATCGTTGAAATTTTAAAATGTACCCCCTCACCTCAATCCTCTCCCCTCAAATAATTTACGCGGGGAGAGGAGGCCTCTGAAAAGCAAGCACGAATAACCCTATCAGCTCAAGTTGCAAGTTAGCAAATAGTTTTTCTCAAAAAGTTTTACTTTTAGGACAAGCATATCATTGTCTCTGCATCCTAAAGGGTTTATCTTCAGGCAAATTAAAAATATCTTCAAAAACGCTGCTTGTATTCCTGGAACACAAAACTTTTTCTCACCACAAGCGAAGCTTGTGCCTAAAAGTGACAAAAACATTCCCTCCCCTACAAGCTTCGCTTGTGGGGGAGGGCAAGGGAGGGGGCCTTCCGCTTATAAAAATTCAAGATATGACCCTCACCCCAACCCTCTCCCGCGTAGCGGGAGAGGGAGATTGTAAATTTTACCATCCTTCCGCAATTAATTGAACATGGGAGGGAAGATTGTAAAAAATATTTCCATAATTTTTCAGTTGATTTATGAATCACAGGTCATGGAGTTTCCCCTCCTTAAGCTCCTTTTCAGCTTCTTCAATGAGAAAGTCTAATTTACCTGCCAGTATATCTTCCTCAATCTGTCTATCACAGTGTTTCTCAATTATCCACCTTTTGAGCTCCTCAATATCCCCTGGAGAAAGTTTCTCAATGGACTCTTTTATATCCTTTAAATTTAGCATTAAGAAAACCTCCGTCTTGCAAACAATTTAGTCTGGTTATCCCGCTGCGGATGGGAAAGCACCGTATAGTTTTCTTTTTATTGCAGTCTCAAGCTCCGATGCTATAATTTCACCCTTCTCTCTCACATTCCTCGAGACTGCTTCACTCAATGCATTCGAAAAATGCTCATCATCAAACTTTACCCCCGACATTATAACAAGCTCAGTGCCATCGATCATCATGGCAAAAGCGAGGGCTTCATAGGTTTTATCCTCAATATATTTCTTGAGTGCACCATTTACCCATTCAGAAATTACTTCTCGAATAGTTTTATCACCTTCTCTTTCCTCAATTTTCAGTATCCCTGCCTTTTCAGCAATTGTTGTAAATCTCCAGTTATAGACAGCCTCTTTTGCCAATTTGATGGTCTTTTCAGTCGGTGAGCCATCATCACTCTTGCCGTATTTTTCTTTAAATCTCAGGGTTTCGTAAATGAGTATAAGCACATCGAGAGGTGTTGAATATGTCGTTGGGCTCCAGAAATTCCTCCTGTAAATCTCCGGAAGGTATTTGGTCAGTATATAGAGTGGTGCCTTTCTCCCGAGTCCTGTTTTAGCAACTCTTGCTGCTTCCTTAACAAGCACAAGGTTCTCTGCTACCCACTTGAGTGCCTCCACAGAGGATTCTTCAGGAATTTTAATGAGCGTAGGAGTCTTTTCCACCACTGCGATAATTTCATTTAACCAGACACCTGGGGTCTCTGTTTTACCCTGATTTATAGCATTTTCCACCTGCAGCTTGACGAAATCGAAAAATTCTTTCCTCTTCTCAGGCTCACCAGTCAGGTAAGAATATCCCTTCCGCGCAAAGTCCTCGATATTTCTCAGAGTTAATGTGCTCATCCTCTTGCTTCCCTGAAGGCTTTCCAGTTCTTTTCACTCATCTTGAAAACACTTTTATCATTTTCTGCACTCTTCACAAACCGATCAAAAAGGCTATCTCCTCCTGTCTCTACCGGACCAAACTGTTCTTTAATTGCGTTCCACTCTTTATTGGGGTCTCTAAGAGCGTCTTCAAAGGTGGGAAAATCTCTTAAGAACCACTCCACATCGGGAAAGCATTCTTTTAGTGCACATACCCAGATGTCATTGAATGATTTTATTCTCCCGGATTTCCTTTCCATCAAAATTTTATTCTTAATCCTTACCCATTTTCTAAAACTTAGCGGGTCAAGACTATTAAACAGATTCCACATATCGTCTTTATAATCGCAATCATCAAATTCCTCGAAGATGGTTTCCTTTAGATAGTCTCTGTAAACTCCAGCAGAAATGCTCGGCATCTCATAAGTCCAGTGAAATACTTTTTCCATGAAGTTTCTGCCACCTGGTGTATCATTTTTGTCTGCGGAAAATTTGTATCTTTCCTGAATGGCTGGTACTAATATTTTATCATTGAGAGCCATAATAACAACAGTCCCGGGGACGTCAATTAGATAGAATCTGAGGAGCTCAAAAATCTTCATCGCATTCTCAGGCAACAATCTGTCCAAGTCGTCCACAAGAATAACGAGATGTTTATTGTTTGATGGTTCCATGACATCACTGATGAACTCATGCCAT
The DNA here is from genome assembly GCA_015489415.1 of Caldifarciminota bacterium. Taxonomy (GTDB): domain Bacteria; phylum Hydrothermota; class Hydrothermia; order B15-G9; family WFZT01; genus WFZT01. The sequence goes on from WFZT01000031.1 coordinate 4,288, forward strand.
ACACATTTATCATGAATATCTCTTGGTCTTTGGGAGGTAGGGCAATCGGAAAATCTGACAACTTTCTTTTCGTATGATTTAATTAGAGACTCAACAGCATCTCTTAAATTTTCGTGAGAGGACTCGTAAATGGAGGAGTATTCGATAAACATATCCCCGGTAACTTCGATGGCCTCTTTGATATCCCTTATTCCATAGCCTGAGCCCAATGGCCCTGTGGCGGTTTTAAGGAGAAAATCTATCACAGGTAATGAAATTCTGGAAACTGTTTTTATCGCTTTGGTAAAATTACCTTTAACATTTCCCGTGGCTTTTTCACGGATTTTCTTGATCAGGGGGATCAATGGATGCGGGTCTTCCTGATATTTCCAAGCATCAAAGAAGACAGTCGGGTATCCCATGTAATCAGCAAAAAAGCTTTCAAAAGCCTTCAGTATAGATGTTTTTCCTGTTCCCCAGTCCCCAAGGACACCGAGCAGCAAACCGTGCTCAAGCTCCGCTTCATCCTCAAAAAGATAGGACATTTTAACTATCATGTCCCTGAGGGGCTGAACGTAAAATTTCTCATCTGCCAGCCGGTTATTGCTGTAAAGTTCTTTTAAATACCTGACATAGCTGAAAGGAGAATCGACAACCATGGCTAAATTTTATGACCTGAAACCATAAAAGGCAATGTTTCAGGAGTGTATTCTATTGACCTTTGCATTAACAAAGACACGAGAGTATAATCTACCTATGAGACCTAAAGGAAGTGCTGAAGCTTTGGAAATGCGTCGGCTAATCGCCGCACGCCTACTCCAACAAGGCAGAGGTATCCGTGAGGTAGCTCGTATGGTTGGAGTTACCCCCGCCTCCGTACTCCGCTGGAAAAAAGCACTGGAACGTGGAGGCATAGAGGCTCTGAAAGCTAAACCCCATCCTGGTAAACCACCGA
>WFZT01000032.1 GCA_015489415.1 Caldifarciminota bacterium
CAAATCTTTTCCTCAAGGATGCGAGGGAGATGGGAAGGGCATATCTTTTCAAGTATCTCTGGAAGAAGGCAGGGTTACATAAATTTTTCAGGAGAGTAGCGGAGAAGGAGGGATTGAGTTTTGATCTTTCGGAGGCGATATACGAGATGGTGTTGAACAGGATAACAGAGCCGACGAGCAAGAGGAGACTGTTTATGGAGTGGAGGGAGGAGCATGATCTGGAGGATAAGGGGTTGGAGCTACATCATTACTACAGGGCATTGGATTATCTTGTGAGAGTGAAGATGACACTTGAGGATTATTTGTACATGAGGGGGAGGGATTTATTTTCAGGGCCACCGAAGGTAGCATTTTTTGATACGACGTCGACATATTTTGAGGGTGAGGGGCCAGAGGGATTGGCGGAATACGGATACAGTAAAGATAAGAGGCCGGACAGGAAGCAGGTGGTGATAGGGGTGGTATTGGGGGAAGGGGGATTGCCGATATATCATAATGTATGGGAGGGTTCGCAGATGGATTTGGTGAGTTTTCGGGGTGTGTTGAGGGAATTGAGGGAAAGGTGGGGATTAGAGGAGGTGATATGGGTAGCGGATAGGGGATGCGTATCACCGGGGTTGCTGGAAGTATTGGATAAGGAGGGGATAAAGTATGTAGTGGGGGTAAAGATGAGGAAGGAGAGGGAGGTGAGGTACGAGGTATTAAGTAGAGGGGGGCGTTATAGAGAGATGGATGGAGGGTTGAAGGTGAAGGAAGTGAGGTATGGAGGGCACAGGTATGTGGTATGTTATGATCCGGTGACGGCGGAGAGGGACAGGCGAGTAAGGGAGGAGATAATAGAGTCGCTGGAGGATGGGTTAAAAGGAAAGGGGATGGGGGTGATACAGAAGGGATATAGAAGATATTTGAAGAAGGGTGGAGGAAGATATGAGATAGACAGGGAGAAGGTGGAGAAGGAGTCGAGATACGATGGGAAGTGGGTATTGAGGACGAATGTGGATTTAGAGACGGAGGAGGTAGTGAGGGTATACAAGGATTTATGGAAGGTGGAGAGGGCATTCAGGGACATGAAGGATGTGTTAAAGATAAGGCCGATATATCATTGGAAGGAAGAGAGGGTGAGGGGGCATATAATGGTGTGTTTTTTAGCGTTATATTTAATGCAGTACCTGGAGTTCATGATGGGTGAAGAGAAGGGTGAGGTGGGGAAGTTGATGAAGGCGATGAGGAGGTTGAAGGTAGGGGAAGTGGAGCTGAATGGTAGGATGTACAGGGTAAGGACGGAGGTGGATAATGAGGTAGAGGGGATGCTGGGGCGAATAGGGTTGAAGTTACCGCCATTGATACGAGCCATGTAAGTGTAGTAGTTATGGAGGGATATGTCAATTTGTAGTGATACATCCATTATTCAAAATCCCATGAAAACCGTTGTGCCGCAAGGGAAAGCTCGAATCCCCCGTGTCAAAGTTGAGACAGAGAAAACTATTCGAGTAGTATTGTTTTGTTGATATCTCTAAGATTCTATCCTGGTTACCAGCTTGGCCTTGTTAGACCATAGTGTAAAATCACGAAAGGACTAAAAACTAAAGCCTACACACCTAAAACCCGCGTGGATACTGAGAAAATACTCGTGAATTACTTTAAACAAGCAGTGAATGTGTTGCATAAATTTCAATTTATCTGGAATTTTAAAGGGAATTCCCTATCTCCCCTCGCGCGAAGTGTGTGGGGCAACATTCTCAAATACACTCAACAGGGAGGTGACACGCATAAATTTTTCCCATCTATGTATTAACCTGTGTTAGAAGAAAGATGTTATTAGTGCTCCTAAACTTCTTCAAAAGGAGGGTTATTAGATATGTGGATGCTGGTGATGCTGTCGCTTGTAATCCCACGATTGGACGGGGAAATAAAACTGGATGGAAAACTAAATGACCCCGTGTGGGTAAAGGCTTACCACGTAAAAGAATTCAGAGAGCTCTCCCCGGTTTACAACAAAATTCCAGATTACTCTACAGAGGCTTATGTATTTACAACCTCAAAGGCCATCTACGTGGGTTTTAGATGCTCAGGTCCCCCACCAATTGTGGAAAATAAACCACGTGACATGGTGGCTGCTGATTATGTCACCTTCTATATCGCTCCATTTGGGTCACCTTCTACGGTATTTGCTTTCTCTGCTGATGCAGGTGGAAATATCGAAGACTTTACACAGAAAAATGGAATAATTGATATATCTTGGGATGCAAACTGGCAGGCTGCCTCTTACGTGGGAGATTTTTTTTATACTGTGGAGATGCGTATTCCTTTTAAATCTCTCACCTATAACAGAAGGACCCCATGGGGAATAAATTTCTCCAGGAATGTCAGCAAAAATAGGGCAATTTATTACTACAAGTTACCCCGTAAAGGTGATTTACTCCCTCAAATGCAGTATGTAACAGTGAAAGCTCCCATTAACATAACTGGCCAGCTCATTCCCCAATTTGTATGGCGTAAAGATACAACCCTGAATTTCTTTGGAGAGAAAGAAGTCAAAACATATAAAAATATAGCGGGAGACTTCAGAGTTAGTGTGTCCGGGAATTCTTTTCACCTCACTGTAAATCCAGATTTTGCAGATGTCGAAGCAGACCCATTTTATGTGAATATATCTAAATACCCAAGGTTTCTACCAGAGAAAAGACCATTTTTTGTTTACGATATGGATATTTTTGAGATGCCTTTCCTGATGGGAATGCACGTTGTGAAACTTGTTTATACAAGGGCAATTGGCTCCACCATGATGGGGGAAATTCCCATAGACTGGGGTGCCAAGGCCGTATTGAGACAGAAAATTTTAAAAACCGGTGCCCTCGCTGTTAAAACAGATTCAGGTGAAACATTTTTATATTTCAGGCCCCTTTTTAACCTTTCAAAGTCACTTCAGGTGGGAGGTCTTATAGGAAATTATAGCCACAGTGAAACCCAGAATCGCTTATTTTCCTTTGATTCCAAATTTAGGTGGCATAACTTCTCTGCTGTTTTGATAGGTGGCCGGTCAATCTACAAAGAGGAAGATACCGATGAAGGAAACTTCTTAGATATGGGAGTTAGCTGGAACAATAAAGATTACGATATTACATTGGTTTTTGAGAGGATAGATTCACTTTTTGATGTCAGCAAGATTGGATTTGTTCCTGGAAGCGGATATCGGTTTAACATTAGCTTTAATAGAAGTTTATACCTCAAGAAAATTCCGTACCTCGTGACAGGTGTTAGTTTCACACGGGAAAGGGATTTAAACGAAAAACCATCGGCTGAAATATCCCATCAGCTTACCATGTATTTGAAGAATGGTAACTTCATCTCGTCTTCTATATGGGAAGGTAACAGATATAGCTTTGACCCTTTCAGGAGGAAACTCGTTCATTTCAGAAATTGGGGAGCGTATGCAAACTTCATGCTCAATCTGCCTCCACACTCTGTAAGAGTTTATGTTTCACGTGAGAGAACCTACAATTACCTGACGGGAAAGATAGGGCTCTACGACTATGGAAAGATCAGTTTTAACATGCATGTATCCAAATCCATATCTTTATCGAACTCCTTATCGTTCTCGCAGGGGGCCGGCTTAAAAAGAACGATTTCAACTTTAATTACCGGGGATGTTAACCTGCGAAAAAGATTATCAGTGAGAATAGGGTATGAGAATGTATTTTCGGAGTCAGAACTTTATAGACCTTTTTACAGATACTGGGTGTTTGTGAAGTACCAGCTCGGCATTGGTGGAATATATGTGGCAATGAGTAATGAAAGGGACCAGAGTGGCGTATTAAACTCTGTTTTAGCCATCAAATTCAAATATTTCGTGAGCTTATAAATCGATCGGGAAGAATATCTTCTGATACCGACCATTCAATTAAAGTGGGGAAATGCAAGGGATTGCTGTTGAAATAAGAGGGATTGTGAAACATTTTGGTAAAAGAGTGGTTCTGGATGGTGTCACACTGGAAATCAAAAGTGGGGATGTCATTACTTTACTTGCAAAAAATGCGTCTGGCAAAAGCACTCTGATAAGAATTATCGCTGGATTGATAAAAAGGGATTCCGGTGAAATTCTTATAAACGGCAGGAAGCCCGTTTACCCGTATATTTTTAAAGTACTTTCTGTTCTTATCGATCCACCATCTTTTTACCCTCATCTAAAAGTGATAGAAAACCTCGAATATTTCAGCCACATTCATGGTTGCGAAAAGCTACCAACTGAGAAGCTTGGACTTGCTGAACATTTAGAAAAGAGAGTTAAAGAGGCATCTCATGGAACCATCAAAAAACTTGGTCTTGCCATAACCCTGTGGAGAAACACTGATATTTATGTGCTCGACGAACCTTTCTCACACCTCGATCCTAAATCGCAAAATGTTGTAAAAGATAGGATTAACGAACTAAGAAGCAAAGGAAAAGCGATTTTCTTCACAACTCACCAGCAAAATGCACTTGATATCTGTGACAAAGTGGCAATTCTGGAAGATGGGAAGACAAAGTTCATAGGTACCCCACAGAGCAAAGACATCATTGATTTCTTCCATGGTGTATTTGATTAGATCAGAATTTCTAAAATTTTTCAAGAATTCAAAAATTCTACTGACTCTCCTGGTCTTTGGGATTGTAACCCTGGTGTTTGGCTATGCTTATGGAAAATCGGTGGATAACGGGTTTCTACTAATTTCACGCGTGTTGAGCTTTCTATATCCCTTCGTTCCTTTCATTTTCACAATCTTTGGTGCCTTCAGCATCAGTAGCGAGTTTGAAAATGGCACTATTACGACTATTCTCACAAGCACTATTTCAAGGACAAAGGTCATAGAGGTAAAAATTTTGTTCCTTGGAGCCACATCCATGCTGTTTTCTGTGGTATTAGCTGTTATTTTACTTATTCCAGCGTTAATTTTCACACAATTCAGCGGAATTCAGGTGGATGGATTTACAATAATCTCAGCAAAATCATTAACGGGTATCCTTGTGATGGTCATCTTTTTCACCGGATTATCGAATTTTGTTTACTCCTTATTGGGTTTACTTGCAGGTATAGTCCTGCGTCACTCAATTTTTTCAGTGCTGGTTGGATTTTTCACCGTCTTAACTTTCAATATTTTTGCTATCCTGCCAGATATAAATAAAGCTGTCATCACATCTTACTCAATGATACCAATAGACTACTTCTTGAGTTGTTCACGTGGAATGCTGATGCAAACAAAGTGGATACCGGGTTTCCTCACAATTCATGCAATTTACACAATTGTCCTGGTAATATTTGCATTCCTGATATTCAGAAAAATCGAAATTTAAGGGGGATAAAATTTTATGAGGTTAATTGCAATTTTTATGATATTTTTACCCGTTTTTGGTGCAAATACCACTAAGAGGCCAGTTAAATTCAAATTTTCACTGAATAGCGGAGTGAGACATGTGCTTATTCACGATTTAGACGGTGATGGGAAAAAGGAAATGATATTTTTAGGGAAAGGCAAGAATATTGCCATCTATACTTTTAAAGATGGTTTTGAGGCAGGAGTTGATACGAGCTTCGAGGGGGCCTTAATTGATTTTGGAGATATATATCAAGAGATAAAGGGTGATGAGATTGTTGTACTTGAAAATGGCTCTGTGAGTACTTACAAATACTCAGGTGGCCGGATCAATTTACTTAGAAAATTTAAGCTCAAACCATCAATAATTTATCCGGAAAGCTCGAAGGTATTGAGGCTCGGCAGGGCAATTTATAAGGTTAATGGAAGAAATCTTATACTTTTCCTTTATCCCTATAAAGGGGTTTTAATTGACACAAGTGGTGTATGGAAGGAATTTGACGTTTTCACCAGAGAAGAAATCTCCACCTTTTCTGATAGGTCTTCACCATCGGAGCAGTCTGATATTTACTCTGTCAAAAGTTCATACACGCTTCCTGTGATGTTTTTTAAAGATATAGACGGTGATTCTGCCGATGAGTTTCTCCAGTTTATTAGAGACACGTTGTTTAAGGGGAATAATAGCTTGCTCGATCTTTCCTTTCTCAGCTCAGGTGATAAGATAAAGATTTTTCCACCGAAGATTTATGTTAGAGATATTAATAACGATGGGTTGGTGGATGTGCTTGTTTGTAAAGGGGAGATTGGTGCACCTCTGGGGAAGAGAAGTAGTGTTTATCTTTTTCTAAACAAAAATGGCAAGTTCGGGAGATTACCTGATCAGGTAATAATTTCAGAGAGTTTTTCACCTGAAGTGGTATTAAAAGACATAAATGGGGATGGAAAGCTTGATCTCATTCTTACAACATCTGGCTTCAATCTTCTTTCACTGATAAAGCTTATTTTGACCAGGAAAATTGATTTGAAGTACTCGATTTTTCTTTTTAATAAAAATTCATTTACAAAAACCCCCGTATATACAAGGTCTTTCAGCATTAAATTCGGAGGGGATTCAACGTTCACCGGAGTTGATTTCTCCATAGATTTTGATGGAGACGGGATGGGGGACATTGTTTATTTTAAGAAGGATAAAATTGAGATTTACCCTGGAAATGGTGAAACATACGCTAAAAAACCGTCTCGTGTGTTTAAAGTTAAAACATCGTCTAACTACATGGTGGATGATATTGACGGGAACGACAAGCTCGATTTTCTCTTCTGGAATTCAAAGGATGGAGCAACAAATGTATGGGGATTATTAAGATAGTTCTGTTTGGAATATTTGTCAGGGGTGCCGGAATTTACGGGGTGAACCATGTTTCTGAAGAATTTGTAAGGTCACTTTTGCCATGCAACAAATCTGTTAAAAAATTTGACCCTGAATACTTCGAGAAAAAGCTGATGAAAACAGGCCTTTTTAGCTCTGTTAGTGTCAAGTATATTGGCACGGACACGATAGACCTGATTGTTGCTGTGAAGGAGAAAAGGAGGTTACATTTCCTTCCAATTACCGATATCACTCCCAATAACAGGGTTGCATCAGGTTTCATTCTTGAAGATAGATTTTTTATGAAAAGATACGAGCTGGATTTGAAGATATTAACTTTCAACATGAAAAGCATAGAATTTACCCTGAAGGATTATACAACTTTGTGGGCTTTGAAGGCTGGATTTGAAAATGCCATTTATCCAGATAGCAGAAACGTGCGGACGAGAAAATTCCTCATAGGGATAGCCGATGATAAATTCAAAATATTTTGGGGACCTGTAACGATCAGGGACACCTTTGAGCAGACTGTGTTGCATATTGATTTCTCATGGAAATTAAATGCCGGGCATTGGATTAAGCTAAATTTTGATGCATATCCAGAGGGAATCTATTTTTCTTCGGATATAAACCTGATATATAGACTACCGACAAGATGGTTCATTTTAATTCCAGGCTTCAGGCTGATTTTCCAGCGTGGATACATTCCAGATTACAGAATGGTGGTAGCAGGTGGATACGGCACAATGATCAGTTATCCCTTTCGTTCGTCAGCCGGGGATAACGGTTATTTCTTTAAACTCGACCTGGTGCGTCCCCTTATTCCGGAGGGAGATAAAAGTCCGGGTGTAAATATGATTGGGTTCATGGAGTCTGGAAACACATTTAACGAGTTTAGGGATGCAATAACACGATCACCACTTTTGGGTGTAGGGATGGCTCTAATCTTGAAATTTAAAGAGACGGATGGCATTGGTGTATATTTTACATACAATCTTGAAGGCAAAACCAGCTACGGTTTGTATCTCCAGGGAAATCCGAAACATTAATTGAGCTCATTCGAAAAATTTCAAGACCTTTAATTTTTCGAATGAACTCAATTATATCTGAGACTGTTCAAAAGTGTTCGTAGCTAAAAGTTAGTAGAGCGAGTAGAAAAGTAGGATTAAACAAGTTTCTCCAGGCATGATAAGTAGCAAAACTCCCTCCCTTCCTCCTGACATCACCCATGTTTTTTAAGCAAATGAATATTTATACATCCTATATTCCATTATCCTCATCGCATTTACTAACCTCATGAATAACAAATGTGCTATCCTCCATGTGCTCACATATATGTGCCTGAACCTACTTAATATGCTCTCCC
>WFZT01000033.1 GCA_015489415.1 Caldifarciminota bacterium
ATGCTCGAGGCACTGGAAAAAGTGGGAAGTGAGCTTGGGAAAGAGTATCCTCTCATTATCGATGGCAAGGAAGTCTATACCGAGGAAAAGTTTAAGTCCATCAACCCATCCAACAAGGACGAAGTCGTAGGCATATTCCAGAAGGCTACTCCCAAAGAAGCAGAAGAGGCTCTACTTGCCGCCAATAAAGCCTTTGAATACTGGAAATTTGTGCCGCCTGAGGAGCGTGCGATGATTCTCATTCGCGCAGCGGCAATTGCAAAGAAAAGGAAACTTGAGCTCGCTGCATGGCAGGTCTATGAGGTGGGTAAAAACTGGGCAGAGGCAGACGCCGATGTGGCGGAGGCTATTGACTATCTTGAATTCTATGCACGCGAGATGCTACGTTATGCCCAGCCTCAGCCGCTGACTGCGATTCCCACCGAATTTAACGAATACTTCTACATTCCCCTTGGAACTGTAGTTGTGATCCCACCCTGGAATTTCCCGCTTGCCATTTTGCTTGGAATGACCACCGCAGCTCTCGTTACTGGAAATACAGTTGTCTTAAAACCTGCAAGTGATGCAGCTGCTGTTGGATATCAGTTCGTTAAACTTATGGAAGAGGCAGGATTGCCCAAGGGTGTGCTCAATTTTGTAACAGGCCCTGGGAGTACAGTGGGAGACTATCTTGTTCAGCACCCAAAGACCCGCATGATTGCATTTACCGGCTCAAAGGATGTGGGATTGAGGATAAATGAGCTTGCTGCCAAAACTCAGCCGGGCCAGATCTGGATAAAGAGAGTGATTGCCGAAATGGGGGGAAAGGATGCCATTATTGTAGATGATGAGTATCCTGACCTTGAGGATGCTGCAAATGCTGTTATTGCTTCGGCTTATGGATTTCAAGGCCAGAAGTGCTCAGCTCTCTCAAGGTTGATCCTTGTCGAAAGCATTTACGACAAATTCATTGAAATGGTGGTAGAAAAGGCAAAGAAAATCGAGATCGGGCCAGCTAAAGATAACTATTTCATGGGACCTGTGATCAATCAGACAGCTGAAATGAAGATTCTGACCTACATTGACATCGGAAAAGAGGAAGGCAAGCTCATTCTTGGTGGTGAGAAGGCACCCGGTAACGGTTTTTACATAAAACCAACTATTTTCAAAGATGTTCCACCCGATGCAAGGATTGCACAGGAAGAGATCTTTGGGCCCGTGCTTTCCATCATAAAGGCAAAGGATTTTGACCATGCTCTGGAGATCGCCAATAGTACTGTTTATGGTCTTACGGGCTCTGTCTTCACGCTAAACAGGGACAAGATACACAAAGCGAAGAAACTGTTCCACGTGGGTAACCTTTACATTAACCGTAAATGTACCGGTGCCCTTGTGGATGTCCATCCATTTGGTGGATTCAACATGTCAGGAACAGATTCCAAGGCTGGTGGAAGGGATTACCTGCTCTTATTTATGCAGGCAAAGAGTGTATCGGAGAAGTTTGCATAGGGATGGAAATTGATTTAGGGGAGGGGGGCGCCTTCGGCGCCCCCCTTCACCCATATTTCTTACTAACTGACCGTCTGATTGACCATACACAAGAAAAGTTAACACACCTCACAATTTACCCTCAAACAAGGGAATTTTGAGATGTTGCCCCTCACCCGGCCTCTTCCCGAAACTTCAAAATTCTTCCCTCCCCGGCACTTCGTGCGGGGGAGGGATCAAAGGGAGGGGGTCTACCGCTTGAAATCTAAAAATTCAAGATGTAGCCCCTCACCTCAATCCTCTCCCCGCAAAAAAAATTTATGCGGGGAGAGGAAATTTTTTATAGTTGGATTTAATCTACATCCAGGTTTATCTTCACGAGTTATCACAAAATATGGAGCAATCCAATGACTGTGGTGTGAATGAGAAAATAACATGCGGAGAGATTTAAATGGGAACTGAGTCCTTCCCCGCTTGCTTTCAAGCGGGGAAGGACTCAGGGATGGATTTCCCACTTGAAATCTTCAAATTTCAAGGTATTGGCCCTCACCCCAACCCTCTCCCACGAAGTGGGAGAGGGGGATGGAGTTAATTGAAATTTTGACGATTGTTGCCCCTCACCTTCATCCTCTCCCCGCAACTTCAAAAAACTTCCCTCCCCTGCTTGCGAAGCAAGTGGGGGAGGGACTCAGGGCGGGGACTTTCCGCTTGAAATCTTAAAAAATCCAAGATGTAAGCCCTTGCGAAGCGGGAGCTTTAGAATTTTTGCCGCAATTCAGGGCTTTACTTTACATCTACCCCAAACTCTCTCTCCAGATTTTGCCGACATCTACCCTCCGCTGATTTTGTTAACACTTTTGTAATTCCTCTTTTGTAAAATTGGAGCATCAATTAAAAAGGAGGTACAAAAATGAAAAAGCTGTTGGTAGCAGGGTTGCTACTTGCCGCAAGTCTCTGGGGGATTACGATCCATCCTCCAACAGAAAGAACAATGCGTTCAATCACTGTGACATGGGAACCTTCCGATGATTCGACTTTTGGCTCCTACCTCCTCTACAGGTATATTTCGGATTCTCTCCCGGACACGCAGATTGTAAGCATCACAGATGTAACCGATACAACTTTCACCGATACCCTGCTTCACATAGGTTCAAAATACTATTACAGACTTTTTGTGCTTGATACAACGGACAGCGTTATTGATTCATCCTCATTCGTTCATGCCTGGACACTCCCAAACACTTATCCCTTTTCAAATGCAGTCACACCAGATGATTACCACTTTAGTGAGGCCCCTGATTGCTCATGGGGAGTTGTAATAGACCAATATCATTCCTCTCCTTACAGTTTCAACGATTCACCGGGACAGCACTTTGCCCCAAATTCCGACAATTCACTATACCTCATGGTTGACCTTCAGGGGGCACACATGCCAGTCCTCTCCTTCTGGGAGAGACACCAGATGGATAATCATAGGAATGGTGACCATGCATATGTTCAGATTTCAACTAACTATGGACTTACATGGCAAACTCTCTACTCAGTTCAGGGATATAGCGAATGGCATAGTGTAAAGATTGACCTCTCCCAGCTGCGTGGGGCAGTGGTTCTTATAAGATTCAGGATGAAAGCTAATGGCGATGCGACAGTTGGTGATGGCTGGTGGATTGATGACATTTCTATAAATGAAACGGATGTGACTTCACCTTCTACTCCATTTTACGATAGTGTAGAGGATTCCAGTATGAGGGCATACTGGATTTCATCATCATGGTTACCCACACAATCAGGCCTAAATGGCTCAAAAGCATGGGACGCAAGGCCCTACCGCGAGCTCGGCTTAGGTGGAGATTACAATCTCACGCTTGGCAACGTTATAGATTTCAGCACTCTGACACATCCACAGGTTCAGTTTTACATGAAAAAATCCTTATACGGGTACCTATATGTCGAGGCATCAGAAGACAGTGGACATACATGGCAAAGAGAGAGAACTTTTGATCTAAATACGAGCTATTCTGATTATGTGAGATTTCAGGTTGATCTATCCAGTTATGCGGGGACGCATGCGCGTTTAAGATTTAGATTCGATGGGTATGGCGACACATGGCTTAATCTGGATGACATCCTTATAAAGGATGCTCCGAATGACGTCAGCCTCAACAACGCGACGAATATAACCTCGAACTCAGCCACTATCACATGGAGCAGGTACAATGGCCCCGATTTCAAAGCTTACGAAGTGAGAAGGGCAGAATGGAGTGGGGTTACCTGGAGCTCGGAGCTTGTTGCAAGGTTCACATCACCGGATGATACTGTTTTTGTGGACTCCTCTCTTAATGCAAATGTCAACTACCACTATCGGGTTTTCGTTGTTGATACCACAGATATGAAGAGTGTGGGCAGTAATGAGATTTCTTTTACAACCTCCTGGGTCACCTCGTTCCAGTCGTATCCATACAGCGAAGATTTTGACAGCGGATTCCCCACTGGGTGGGTTGCGGATTCCGGCTGGGGACTGGTATATGGAGTTTCACATTCAGGAAATGCCTCTATCACAGAATCACCTTACGGCAACTATCCTTCATCGAGTGACCGTTCAATCTATTTTGGAATTGACCTTTCTTCTGCTGTTATGCCGGTCTTGACCTTCTATGAGAGAACTGATTTTGGCAACGAGTATGATCAGGGAATTGTAGAGATTCGAGGAGCAGGGCAAACCTGGCACAGGCTTTACACAGAATACCGCTCTCACGGCTGGCAAAAGGTAGCGATTGACCTTTCCCCTTATGCCGGGCTTCCACAGGTTTACATCAGGTTCAGGTTTGCATCTGATGCTAATGATACCACAGGAAACGGCTGGTTTATTGATGATGTAGCAGTGGGAGAAACCAATATGCTGGCAGTCACATATCCATTCTTTGATGACGTGGAGGACACTTCTACGACAAATAGATGGATAAAGTCTACCTGGCACGTGGAGACATATAATGGGACAAGATTTTATAAGCTGATTGTGATGGATACAGTGGGTGATGAGCCTGATGGAGACTTTTACTCCCTTACTCTTGGGCGAGATATGGACCTTTCATCAGCGGTACATCCCTCGGTTTCCTTTGATATAAAGGGTTATGCAAATTACAGTTACCTTCAGTTCTCAGTGGACAGTGGTAAAACCTGGCAGACGGTTTGGAACGGGATCAGGTATTACGGAGATTTTACGCACGTCATAGCAGACCTTCCCACAGGTAGTGGGCAGTCTGTCAGAATAAGATTCATGGAAACAGGTCTAAATGGCGGTCATCACTATCCCATTTACCTTGACAACATAAGAATAGGAGAGGATTACAGGTCATACCCGGTCGCGGATACGGTGAGGCTTTTGCGGCCAGATACCATTGTGATTTCAACTGCTATGCCAACTCCTGAGATTTATGGGATTGTTTTCGAGCATAACCTCACGGACTCGACCGGGGAGGAGAGTAATGTACTGGGGCAGGTGGGATATGGTCCTTTGGGAACCGATCCGTCAGATTCATCCTGGACATGGAGTAACGCATCATTTGTGAAAGATACACTTTCGGGCTTCGACCTTTACCGCGGTGTCGTAAGTCCCAATCAGGCAGGAATTTACAATTTCGCAATGAGATTCTCAATAGATACGGGAAATACATGGATTTACGCAGACCTGAATGGTAATGATCTCGGCGGTGGAGGAACAAATGGGTATTCAGCGAGAACAGCAGGTTATCTCAACGTAACCCTTCCTCCTCAAATGGTCTTCTCAGAGGATACCATTAGAATTAGTGTCCTTGCAGGGGATTCAGTAAGTCATTACGCAGAAATTTCAAATTCAGGGAATGGTACCCTCTATGCTGATTTTGACGAAAGTGAAAATGGCTCGAGCACATCAGATGTCCCCTATCTTTCGATCACACCACCGCGGATAATGGTATCTCCCGGAGGTCATGCGTCTGTTTGCTTGAGCGTCCGCTCAGATACACTTTCAGTTGGAACACATACAGCCTACCTTGTTGTAAATTCTAATGATCCAGATGCCAATCCCCTCTTTGTACCTATCGAATTGACCGTAATGGACTCTACGGCAAGTGTATTGCAGGGCATTCTTGTGGACCAGCAGGGCAATCCTATTAATACGGTGGGAACAATTCAGGTGTATTCAGGTAACAGTTTAGTGGAAGAGGTCTCAACAGATGGAATTGGCCAATTCACCATTCCGGGTATCACGGACACCGTTGACATGAGATGCTTTGCCGATGGATTTTACCCGGCGTGGAGATATGGCATAACTGCATCGGGTACACGGCTCTACCTACAGCTCAGTTCGGTCCCATCACCTATCCCGACCAACGAGAAAGTGGATTTCTACGGAGATACGGTGAGATTCAATAATGAGCCTCTTAAGAAAGGTGATGTTATTACAGCTTACGATCCCGATGGTGTTCTGTGCGGAGTTTACTATGTCAGAAATGAAGGCGAATACGGATTCATGCACGTCTATGGTGATGACCCGACAACCGATGAGGACGAAGGAGCATCACCGGGCGATACTTTGCTATTCCTGATTAACGAGTATCCTGCTTCCAATTTCCGGCCCAATGCACCAGTATGGACAACAAGCAATGCGACGGTCAAGCTCAACTTTGATGCTGGGAATGTGGACACAGTTGTTTTGCGGAGTGGCTGGAACCTGATTTCCTTTACCGTAATGCCCGAGGATACCGATGTTCAGAGCATTCTTGCTCCGGTACTCTCAAACACCGTTATAGTGACGAGCTTTGATCAATCCTGGGGTGGCGCGAGGACCTTTGACCCAGCCCTTCCCGGATATTCAGACCTACAAACAATGGACCCCGAGCATGGCTACTGGATAAAGCTCACATCACCCGATACGCTTGTCGTAACGGGGAGACGCTTCCATTCATCTTCTCCAATTGGGCTTAAAGCGGGATGGAACCTTGTAAGTTACCTGCCTGAACCAACGGAATCCGTGGATGTGGCACTTTCCTCAATTGTGGGGAATATTTACGTGGTTGATGGCTTTGACTCGGTTGCAATGACCTACAGACCTGGCAGCCCTTACAACGATTTGTATGTCATGAAAAACGGACTTGGATACTGGATAAAAACATACTTTGCCGACAGTCTCTATTACGAAGGTTTTGAAGGCTCGAAAGTACTTGGGGAAAACGGAGAGTTTGCATTGATGGGCGGTCCCAAAGATGGTGTGATACCGACTCCTTACTGGACAGATTACTTCGGGACAGCATTTTTGAACGGTGCTGCGGTGCAGGTAGGCGATACAATCACAGCTTATGACCCTGATGGCGTGCTATGTGGTGAGTTTGTGGTGAGAACTGAGGGTGAATATGGATTCATGCACGTCTATGGCGATGACCCCACTACTCCAAACGTGGATGAAGGAGCTGTAGCTGGTGATTCTGTGAGATTTTACATAAATGGTCATTACGTGGCTACGGCGACGGATTCACTTGCATGGACTGGCTCGCGTGATGCCTTTGAATTTCCGCTTGGAACAACAGGTGTGCACGAGGGTAACGGTACGGTGAAAGTCTTCAGGTTTGCTCCCATTTCTCCGAATCCGGTGATCGGCTTCATGAATATCAGCTTTTCGATTCCTGCTAAAATGAAGGTGAAGGTAGCTCTTTATGATGTCTCTGGTAAGATGGTAAAGACGATTGCTGCAAGAGAATTCGAGGCTGGAAGGCACATTTTGAGGGTACCACTGGATGCTCTTCATGCAGGAATGTATTTTGTGAGGCTGGAAGCGGGGAAATTTACGAAAACGAGAAAGGTGATAGTTTTAAGGTGAGGATTGTTTGATGGGGGTGCCCGCGCTTCGCGCGGGCACCCCCCATAATTCACCACTAACTTAATTTAGACCTTAAGGAAAGGTTGAAATTTTTACCAGAAAGCCCGCATTTCTCCTCCTCCTATGGAAGGAGGGGTTAGGAGAGAATGGGAAAATAAGAATTTAAGCTTTCCATGCGCTTCGCGCACAAGAGTGCAAAGGTTGTTAATATTAAGCATGGAATTTTAAGGACGTTTTGATAAAAATTTCTGTTGTAACCCCTCCCCTTTTCTTTTTACCCTCAAGATTGATGCGGAGGAGGATAATCTTTTTGCGTGTGAGGCAGTAAAAAAGTGGATTAAATATGGAAGTCCTCCTCTTGAGTGTCAATATATTTCAAGACTTGACAAGTATTTCTTGTTCGCTATATAATATAATGGGGTGTGGGATAAATAACAAAACAAAAGGAGGTTGATAAAAATGGTTGTAGTAGATATAAGAACAAAGGATGCAAAAGTTAACGAAATTCGCAGGTCACAAAATGAATCTTCTTGGTGTGGGCCATTAGGAAATGGTCCTGGAATCGCTACTGCGGCACAGTAAAATCATTACAATCCCACACCCCGACAAAATAAAAATATGAGATTTGGAGGGTAGTGATGGAGAGGTTAGATTTAATAAGATTCCCTTTAAAAATATCGCTATACTCAGTTGATCTGGGAGAAAAGGGAGGAACATATTATTTATATAATACACTTCATGATATACTAATTAAGTTAAATCATGAACAATACGCATACTATCAGAAAATTAAGAGATTTGAGAGAATTCATAGGTCTACTTTTATAGAAGACGAAGATTTTATGTGGCTTTTATATAAGTATGGTTTTATAATCACTTCAGAAGTAAATGAATTTGATATTTTCCTTGATAAGATAAATAAAGTGAAGTATAAAGACGACCAATTAATAACGGCAGTGGTTATTTTGGGTTGTAATATGGATTGTACATATTGTTTTGAAAAATGGCACGGTTCAAAAGACCTCAATAAAAAGTTATTTTTAACAAAAGAGTTTGCAAAGAAATATATGAGTTTTGTGAATAAAAATATACTACGTAATAAAATAAAAAATTTAAAAGTAGCATGGTTTGGAGGAGAACCACTTCTGGATTATAGCATGGTAATACAAATGAGTGAGAATCTCATTTCTTTGTCTCGAAAATATAACATATCTCTGCAAAATTATATTGTAACAAATGGGACCTTGCTACACCTTATACCTGTCGACAAATTTAAACTTTTTAATTTTATTCAAGTTACACTTGACGGCACAAGAGAAATCCACGATAAATATAGAATATTTCCATCTGGTAAAGGCAGCTTCGAAATAATCTACAGAAACTTGAGATATATTCCTAGAGATTTTGAACTTGTTCTTCGAGTAAATGTAGCTGAAGAAGATATAGAAGCATATATTAGACTTTTAGATCTATTTACCTTTAGAAGCAAATATACTACGGTAGATTTCTCCCCGATATTTGTGGCAGACGTCCCTGAAGAACAGTCTGGAAGCCCAGTTAAGAATATGTCTTTAGACAAATATTTTTTTATTGAGCAAGAACTCATAAATTATGCTGTAAGTAGAGGTTACAAGATATCAGACACTTTATTTCCTCACTGGACGAATTCTTTGTGTTGGAGAGTTTTACCCTATGCCTATCATATAACTACTGAGGGTGAATTGTACTCATGTGTAACACAGTTGGGAAACAGGAATGATTATTATGGTTTTATTTCAGATGATGGAGAACTTGTTATATCTGATTGGAATGTTTACATGCAAAATAAGATATACAGTTACACACATGTAAGTGAGGAATGTAAACAATGTCCTTTTGCCCCAATATGCGCTTTAAGCTGTGTCCACAAAAATGGGTGTACAATATTTAAAGACAAGCGTATACTTCTGGACAGGCTTTTATTAATGGAGAAGGCAGGGATAGATGGAGGCAAGTAGAGTTGGAAGGGAAGCGACTATATTAGAAAAATGGTACAACATATTTAAAAAGTATTATGCAGTAACTAGTAGGTTTTATAGAAAGTACAAAAGAGAGTATCTGATTTCATCTTTTCTAATTATACTTTCTTCCTTTCTCCTTTTTCCGGTTCCTATCCTAACACGCAGATTAATTGATATCATATCGGGAAAAGGGACTCAACAGCAGATCATACAAGTACTGCTTATTATAGTCGCAATCTTATTATTTGCGAAATTACTCTCTTATCTGGGAAATCTCCTGTTTTTTAAACTCAATTCGAAAATTATTCTCCTCTTGCGAAGGTATATGGTATCTAGAATTTTAAAGAGCAGATTTAATTTGTTTAAAAAATATGATACGGGCTATCTTTTAAGTAGAGTTAATGAAGACCCTGGTTACCTCAATACGCTGTTTGGACAGCAAATTATAGATATATTTCAAAACATTATTGTTATCCTGGTTTCGGTGGTTGGCCTTTTATATTTGAGTGTGAAACTCTCGTTATTTATTCTTTTAGTGATTCCGTTGCTATTATGGATAGTGTTGTTTTTTAGTAAAAAGATGAGAAGTATATTCCCAGTTTTTCTTGAAAAGAGGGCTCAGGAAATATCTTCCCTTCAGGAAAGTCTTAATGCTTACATGTTTTTAAAAACCGCGTTGAGAGAGATAGTCGGTATCCGGAGATATTTTTCCAGTGCCTTAAAGGCCCATAGAGTGAATGTTGGATATGGGAAATATCATTATGGTAATCTTTCTTTATCCGCTTTTATAACCCAGCTAACACCCATTCTTATTTTTGGAATTGGTGGATACTGGGTACTTTCTGGAAAAATGACTCTCAGCACTTTAATAGCATTTAATATGTTTATGGCATATCTATTTTCCTCGATAAATGCACTTTTAAACACAAATATAACATTGCAGGTAGCACTTACTGCTCTTGACAGGATTCACGAAATTGTAAATTATCCTCAGGAAGATTATGTCACGCCCGGTGAGTCGGTTAGAATATTAAAACTCTCAAATGTATCCTTCAGTTATAATGAAAGGCCGGTTCTGAAGAATGTCAATTTTTACGCGGAATACGGTGAAAAAGTAGGGATAGCAGGTATATCAGGAGAGGGGAAGACCACACTTTTAAAGATTATAGCTGGTGTGTTATATGATTTTAAAGGCACGTACATGGTAAATGGAAAAGAACTTAATTTGAAAAGTATCATTGGACTCAGAAAAAAGATGGCCCTTGTTCACCAGGAGCCTATCTTATTTAGAGGGAGTGTAGAATACAATCTTAAAGTGTTAAATCCGCTGGTAGATGACGAAGAAATGTACGATATAATGAGAAAACTCAGGTTACACGAGTTCATACTTTCTCTACCCGAGGGGTACGGCACATATATTGACCTGAAGAGCGTAAATCTTTCTGTTGGGCAAAAGCAGAGGATCGCATTTGCACGTGCATATCTGAAACACCCGGATATTTTGCTGC
>WFZT01000034.1 GCA_015489415.1 Caldifarciminota bacterium
CCTCTATGGGGATCAATTTTCCCTGTTCCTCTATCACAAAATCCACCTCTGCCCCACCCTTGGATTTCCAGAATTTAATTTCAAAACCACCAATAACCTTTCTATTTTAGCAAATTTTTCAAAAATAGCAGGGTTATTTAATATTTGCTCCAAATTTAAGGTGATGGCCCACGCACTTTGTGCGTGGGCCATCACCTTAAATTTCTCACAACACCAAAACATCTTCTCCTGCCCTGAGCCTGTTCGAAAAAATCTCAAATTCTTTGATTTTTGAGGAAAAATTTACCCCCCACCTTGTTCCTCCCCCCACGCACTTTGTGCGTGGGGGGAGGAGAGGAGAGGGGAATTTTCAAGCAGGCCCTGCCCTTGATTACTGTGGCTTTTGCTCTTATTATCACCCTCTATGCCAAACTGGGTCGTCATCAAAATTGTTAATGGGCTTCCTGAGGCTCACATAATCAAAGGCCTACTCGAGTCAAACAACATTCCTGTCCGACTCGAATATGAGGCCATTGGGCAAATCTATGGACTTACCGTGGATGGACTCGGCCAGGTAAAAATACTCGTTCCGGAGGAGTTTTTCGAAGAGGCAGAATCCCTCCTCGAGGATTAACTCACAGAGATTATCAATGTTTTTGTGAAATCCACCCTCCATTCGGGTTTATTATAAAAATCTAAATTTTAGTCGGTCCAACGGACTCACGTAATCTCACAAGTGACCGCAGGCCAGTCGGTAAATTGCCCCTCCTTTCCCGCAGGAAGGAGGGGTCAGGGGAGAACGGGGTAAGTTCAATGCTTCTCAGAGTATCCAACGATACTCTAATAAACACGCTCGTTTTTTTAACAAATTTTTCCCATTCCACCCCAACCCTCCCTTCCGGAGGAAGGGAGGGAGTTTCGCTACTTATCATGTCCAAACTGGAAAAATTGTTTTAACATCGCTTTTCTACTCACTCCACTTACACCGCACAAAAGGATAAACAGAGGTGATATTTCCTAACAGGTTCTCCTCTATGTAAGCGTGCCCTAAACTCCTCTCCCTGCATAAAAAACTTGCGGGAAGAGGATATGGAGAGGGGTACTACATATTTCCGTATAGAACGAATAATCAACTCACTCCACAAATTGGCAAAAGATCTCCATTTTTCATTTCCAAGCGAGATCCCTCTTCCTGGCCATTACCCATCGTTCACAGGGTTAGTCGAAAGCAAAGCCTTTCGTCCTTCAAAACATTTGATGGCTACTTGCTTAAATTTGCTTTAAGATTTTACTTCCATGAAAAAGTTCCTGGATTATCTTATCATAACAGTTGGAGTATTCATACTTTCACTTGGGCTCACCCTCTTTCTTATCCCTCACAAAATCGCAGCCGGTGGTGTATCCGGGATTGGTATCATCCTCTACTACCTCTTCGGAATAAACGTCGGATACACCATTTTTGTCCTGAACCTCATCCTCTTTGTCCTTGCATTCAGGATTCTTGGTAGAAGTTTTGGATTTAAAACCATTTACGCCACGCTCGCATATTCGGCATTTGTTTCAGTTTTAACGAAGGTTCTCCCCCCACAAGGGGTAACCAATGACATGATTCTAAATGTTCTCTTTGGATGTTTTTTGTCGGGAACCGGTATGGCCATAGTTTTTTCACGTGAGGCCTCAACAGGCGGAACCGATATCATCGCCATGATTCTAAAAAAGCTTACCAACCTCGATGTTTCGTGGGGGCTTTTGATTGTGGACTTTACCATAACACTGTTCGCAGGAGTCTTTTTCGGTAGCGAAGTGGGAATGTACGCGCTCCTTGGTGTTATTATCAACACATTTACCATAGACACGGTGCTTGAAGGTGTCACAACATCCATACAGGTGATGATAATCTCGGAGCGGTACGAAAAGATAAAAGAGCGTATTCTAAAAGAAGTGCGTCGAGGAGCCACTATTCTACACGGAGAGGGCGCATACACAGGGAAAGAACGGAAAATCATTCTTACCGTGCTAAAAAGAAAAGAGTTTGTGAAGGTCAAAAGTATAGTGAAGGAAATTGACCCCGATGCCTTTCTGCTCGTTTCCCACGTCAGAGAGGTGCTTGGCGAAGGCTTCAAACCCATTGAGTGATGGCAACAGTAATAGTCGATGTAAGGGAAAAGAAATCAAGGGTACCGAAAATACTGCAGGAGCTCGGTGTAAAGGTTATCTATGCCAGCCTTCCTGTAGGTGATTACTCCCCTACCCCGGGCATTCTTATTGAAAGGAA
Organism: Caldifarciminota bacterium; assembly: GCA_015489415.1. Classification (GTDB taxonomy): domain Bacteria; phylum Hydrothermota; class Hydrothermia; order B15-G9; family WFZT01; genus WFZT01. Next base: position 2,255 of record WFZT01000034.1, read on the forward strand.
AACGGTAACAGACTTTATCTCGTCAATAAAACGGAAAAGATTCCAGCGCCAACTCCAGGAATTAAGAGAAGCCAGTGAAAAAACACTCATCATCATTGAGGGTAAACACCTCTTTTCTACCATGGGAATGTCCCAAACTGCAATAATGCACACTCTCGCCATCATCGTCATCGGATATAGCATACCGGTTATATTTACTGAAAACTCTCTGGAGACGGCAAAATTTTTGAAAACTATTGCTGCTCGCGAAAACATTGATATTTCCGAAATGCGGTCACTTTTTTTTAAAAGAAAAGCCATCAGCCCGGAGGATGAAGTTCTAAGAGTTGTGGAATCAATCCCTGGTATTGGCCCAAAGATGGCGCGTGCCCTTCTAAAAAAGTTTAAAAACCTCAAATCTCTCATAAATGCCACTCCCGCTGAGCTCATGAGTGTGGAGGGATTTGGCAAAAAGCGGGTAGATAAGTTCCTTGAATTCATCGAAAGGGAGTTCCATGAAGAAAACGGAGTTTGAGAAGATTTTAAAAGAGCACCTTTCGGAAATCCCTGAAAAGTTTGATAGAGACTATCGAATTGCGGCAGTGGTAGTGCCAATAATATGGGGAGACGAACCTGAACTACTCCTCACAAGGCGTGCAGAGACACTCGAGAGTTTCAGGGGACAGATAGCCTTTCCCGGCGGAAGGCCAGAGCCAGGCGAGGGCCCACTTAAAACTGCGCTTAGAGAATTTGAAGAAGAAGTCGGCATTTCAAGAGACAATTTACATGTTCTCGGTGCACTTCGGGTAGAGAAGACAAGACTCTCGGACTTTATGATTTATCCCGTTGTGGGAGTTCTTGAGAGTGGGCTTAAATTCAAGAAGAATCCAGACGAAGTGGCAGAAATTTTCACTGTTAAAATCCCAGACCTCCCCACATGTGAGAAGTACCACCCCCTCATCTGGTCAATTTTTCAGTGCGGGGAGTACACCATCTGGGGAGCAACTTACAGGATTATCAAAAAACTTTTAGGAGTGTTTGATGAAGCAAAAATTCCCTATTGGAAAGGTCCTTGAAATTCTCGACAAAGAGAAGGATAAATGGAAGGCCCCTGTCGTGACACTCGTATCAAAGCGTACGCGAGACCCATTTCAGACCCTCGTATCAACTATTTTGAGTTTGAGAACAAAAGACGAGGTCACTGCAGCGGCAACTGAGAGGTTGCTCAAACGAGTGAAAAAACCTGAAGACCTGCTTAAAATTCCCGATGAAGAGCTGGAAAAGATAATCTATCCCGTGGGATTTTACAGAAACAAGGCAAAAACCCTCAAGAAAATAGCAAAGATTCTCATTGAAAAGTACAATGGCAAGGTTCCAGACACTCTTGAAGAGCTCTTGAAGCTCCCGGGAGTAGGAAGAAAAACTGCCAATCTTGTCTTATCAGAATCATTTGGCAAAGATGCTATCTGTGTGGATACACACGTTCACAGGATTTCAAACAGATGGGGGATTGTGAACACCAAAACTCCTGAAGAGACAGAATACGCTTTGATGAAAGTACTACCCAGGAAATGGTGGAAAAAATACAACAGCATCCTTGTCGCATTTGGACAGACTATTTGCAAACCTGTGGGGCCAAAGTGTGATATTTGCCCGATCAGGGAATACTGCCCTGCAAGAAAGAAATAGGAGGTAACCATGATATCATTAATTCTGGTGTTAACGCTACAGCTACCTGTCCAGGTGGAGTTTAAATCACCTGAATACCTGGATTCGGTAGCCCCAAAGTTTGACCGTGCACCAATTGGAGCTGTATTCACGCAGCGGTCGTATAAAGCCTGGGATTTCCTCGGGCCAATGCCTATCACCGGGGAGCCCTGGAGCCAGGGAAATGTAAGTGGCCGTGTAACATCCATTGCCATTGATCCCACAGATCCAAACACAGTTTATATAACAGGTGCTCAGGGAGGAGTCTGGAAAACCACTGATGGCGGCAACACCTGGACACCGCTAACAGATGACCTCTCATCTCTTGCCTCAGGCTACATTACAATCGACCCAACGAATAATTTAACTCTCTACTACGGAACCGGTGAACTCCACTTCTGTGGCGATTGCTACTTCGGTGATGGACTATTCAAATCCACCGATGGAGGTGAGAGCTGGACAAAAATCGCGACAACTTCCCAGGTAGGATCGAGGATATCAAAAATCGTCGTGAATTCATCCAATCCCAACGTCATTTACGTAGGTAATAACGGCGGAGTTAGTGTTTCATGGGATGGAGGAGCTTCATGGAATTATACTATTAGCGGAGCAAACTGCAACGACGTTGAAGTCAACCCCACAAATCCAAATATCGTGTACGCAAGTTTCTGGGGCTATGGCATTTATAAATCCACAGATGCAGGAAGCTCGTGGGTACACCTCACCAATGGACTTCCAGCAGGTGGTTTTACGAGAATTGAACTGGCTGTCTCGCCGAGTAATGGGAATGTAATTTATGCAAGTTTTGCCTCCACAAGTTACGATTTACTTGGACTCTACAAATCGACCGATGGTGGAGATAACTGGACTCAGTTGAGTGGCACGCCAGATTACCTTTACCCTCAGGGTTTCTATGACCATTGCATAATCGTTGACCCTGCAGATCCCAACGTTGTCTATGCAGGCGGAGTCTTTCCCTATAACTCTTCATACCATGGTCTCGTAATGACCACAGACGGCGGTTCCTCGTGGAACGATATCACTATAACAAGCGATGGGACGCGACTACACCCCGACATCCAAACACTTGCGATTGGACCAGATGGCACGCTGTGGGTAGGATGCGATGGAGGCGTATGGAAAACCACAAATCCCGGGGCTTCATGGACAAATTTAAATTATGGCCTCGGCATAAGTCAGTTTTACTCAGTGGGATTACACCCGATGAAACCTGATAGTCTGCTTGGTGGCACACAGGATAATGGAACTCCACTGTATTACGGCAATCTTTCCTGGAGTGAAGTTTCAGGCGGAGATGGAGGACCCTGTTTATTCGATTGGTATGACCCCGGCTATTACTTTACGACATACATAAAGCTGCAGGACATTTACCTGTTTCACAATGGAGCTTATCAGGATGACATAGCAGGGCCCTGGGTAAGCTCAGGCGATAGGGCAAGCTGGGCAAATGCCCCTCTGGTAATGGACCCCACAAATCATAACGTAATTTACGCAGGTACCTTCAGAGTATGGAGAACCACTGATTATGGCAGCACATGGGACTCACTAAGTGTGGATCTTACCGGTGGCAGTGGAGTCCTGCTTTCCCTCGCCATAGCACCTTCAAATACCAGCATAATCTACACCGGAAGCAGTGACGGAAAAGTTTATAAAACAACCGACTGGGGCAACACATGGACCGAAATTGATGGCTCAACTTTTGGAACCAGCGGTATTGCAGATATAGTCGTCAACCCCTCTAACCCTGATGAAGTTTACCTATCGGTTAAGACCTTCACAGGTGGTAGGGTTTACAAAACAACAGATGGAGGCGCCAACTGGACAGATATTTCGGGTGATCTCCCATCAAATCTCCGCGGCCTTTCACTGGCAGTTGATTTTTCCACACCTGAGCCACAGCTCTATCTTGGAACAGACTACGGGGTCTATTTCAGCGCAAATGGCGGAGTTAACTGGTCACAGCCCCTGGATGGACTACCTGATGTAGCAATTTATGAGATTAAAATAGACACCGCCAACGATTACGTGGTGGCAGCAACACACGGACGAGGAATGTGGAGAACCCAGCTTATCTCAACGAGTGTGGGCGAAAATTCAGTAACTGCAGGCAAGATCAACGTTTCCCATCTATCCCTCAATGGAGTCTTGAAGGTTTCAAATTTGAATCCGTCGGAAAACTACTCGATAAGGATTTACTCTGTAACTGGCCGCCTGATGATGAAGAAAAATGTTAGTGGCATGAAAGAAAGTAGGATACCAACTAATCTTCCTTCGGGAATGTATTTTATTCGTGTTACAGGCAAAAGATCGGACAAAGTGTTTAAACTTGAGATAGTCCGTTAAGGGCCTTTAGTGCGGCTTCCTGGCCCTGGCGGATACAGTCAGGAATGCCAATGCCGTTGAGGGAGGCGCCGGCGGGGTGTAACCCCGCCGGCGCCTCCCTCTTTATCTCCTCCACAAGCTCAAGATGCCCCACTCGATACTGCGGCATCGCCTTCCACCACCTGAAAACACGGTAAAAAATCGGAGCACTCCTGAGCCTCACAATCTCCCCGAGCTCCTCAAGAGCAATCTCTGCAATTTTCTCATCCTCAAGCTCCAGAATTCCCTCATCGCCACGCCTTCCCATAAAACACCTCACCAGCTGGTATCCAGAAGGTGCATGCCCGGGCCACTTATTGGATGAAAACGTACAGGCTGAAATTCTCTTCCTCTCGTCCCGCGCCACCATAAAACCGGTGCTATTCTCAGGCAAACTGGCATCCCTGAAGGCAAAAGATACCGTAAGGGTCGAAACAAAAGGAATTTGCATCATCAATTCAGAGAGCCTTTTTGATAAACTTTTGAGCATCTTACCTGCCCTGAATGCCGGAACAGCCAGAATCAAACGGTCAAACCGATGCTCACCATTTATCACAAATTCACTCCTATCCCCCTCCACAACTTCCACTGGATAGTTCATCATGATACTGGTTCTGATGAGCTTCCCAACAACTCCCCTGACAAGCTCTTCGAGTCCGCCCCTGAGGCTTACAAAAGGGGAAATTCCACATGAGCTTCTTTTCATTTTTAAGGCCGCCTTTGTGAGACTCCCGTACTTTCTAACCATTTCCTTGTAATAAGGGAATGTGGCAAGGATACTCATCTCTTCAGGATCAGATGCATATATCCCGGAAAGCAACGGACCTGCAAACCTTACAAGTGCTTCTTCTCCGAGCCGCCTTCTTACAAAAGCGCCAAGTGTCTCATCACCGTCATGGTTTTCCCTTACAAATGGCTCTCCAAGCATACGAAGTTTCGCCCTGAAACTAAAAAGCTCGCTCTTCCAGAGTTTTATAAAATTCTTCGGAGCAAGTCCATAGAAGCCTTCAGGGAAACTCCTGAGTTTGCCCCGTGAATAAATAAATGCCCGTGCGTTCTCAGGTGGCCTTATTACTCGCTCCTCAAGCCCAAGCTCTCTGATGAGTTCCATTCCTCCCCGCTTGAATGTGTAAATGGAATCTGGGCCTCCCTCTATGACAAATCCATTCTCAACAAGAGTGAAAATCTTCCCTCCAAGCCTTCCACTTGCCTCAAAAAGAACAACCTCCACGTCGCTTGAAAACTTTTCAAGATAAAAAGCGGCAGAAAGTCCGGTAATACCACCACCAATTATCCCTACTCTCATTTCTCTAAAATCAGGTTTTTCAGCACATCAATAAGCATGTCGTCACTGTTGAAAGTGGGGACTCTACAGAATTTCACATCTTTGAATTTCATTGGAAGCTCCACATCAAGGTCGTAAAGGACCTCCATGGAATCATGCAGAAAACCGATGGGGACAATGGTAATCATTCGCTCTCCGGTTTCTATGAGCTTTGGAATTACTTCGTGGATATCAGGGCCAAGCCATTTCCCATGAGCTTTCATGGGCTTTGATTGAAAGGCGAGGTACCAGCGAGGAATATCAAGGGTCTTTGCAATCTCCTCGGCAAGCCATCTAACCTGAGGCTCGTATGGATCATCTGCCGCCTCGGGCAGGCTGTGAGCGGTAAACACCACAACTGATTTATCACACCTGTCCATGAGCCTTGCCCATGGTTTCACAAGATGACGGTACCAGGAGACGACTTTTCTGACTTTTAGACCATTCAACTTTTCAAAGTACCTCTCCGTGTGGAACCTCGAGTAAAAAGGGGTGAGAGGAATTGCAATTACTTCCTCATAGTCTTTAAGATGCGGCACCACCTTTTCAATGAAGGGATGCCAGTTTTTCATGCCCACAAAAACTTGATATTCATCAGGAAGCTGTGATTGAAGCTTCAATTTTATCTCATTGAAAATCCTGTTAACGGGCGAGCCAGAGCCAATGGCCATATATCGCCTGACAAGCTCGTGAATCACTTCAGGAGAGACTTTCCTGTTTCCAGAAATTATTCTGTAGTAGTCGGGGATATCCTCGATCTTTTCAGGTGCTCCATATCCGATCAACAGAACTGCTTTCATTTTGAAGTCTCCTCGTGAACAAAATCCACAAGGCGTCTCAGCATCTCCGGATCAGTCTGTGGCAAAACACCGTGACCGAGGTTAAAGATGTGTCCGGGCTTTTTCCCAACACTCGCAAGAATGGACTTTGCCGCCCTTTTCACCTCATCCCAGGTGGATAGGAGAATGGAAGGATCAAGATTCCCCTGAATTGCTCTACCGGGGAAAATTTCCCATGCCTTTGAGATTTCAATTCGCCAATCCACTCCAATGGCGTCTCCACCAGCTTCTGCCATCAAATGCAGTATTCCAGAGGTATTCACCCCAAAGTGGATGATCGGCGCCCCGCGTACACTTTCCATCAAATTTTTCATGTGGGGTAAGACAAAATCACGGTAATCATCGGGGCTCAAAGCCCCAACCCAGCTATCAAAGACCTGAACAGCATCAGCA
>WFZT01000035.1 GCA_015489415.1 Caldifarciminota bacterium
AGATAATGGAGTTCCCTGATGGGTTTGATACCCTTGTCGGGGAGCGGGGGGTTACTTTATCCGGTGGTCAAAAGCAGAGAATAGCCATTGCCAGAGCACTTCTTGTGAATCCATCGGTACTGATTTTAGATGACGCCCTCTCACAGGTTGATGCCGAGACAGAGGCAAAAATCCTCACAAATTTAAGAGAGTTTATGAAGGAAAGAACGAGTATAGTGGTGTCACACAGGGTCTCTGCTGTGATGGACTCGGACCTCATTATCGTGCTTGAAAATGGAAGGGTTATAGAATCAGGGACTCATGAGGAGCTGCTTGAGCAAAAGGGAATTTATTATGACTTTTACGAGATGCAGAGGTTTGAAGAACTTGTTTCGGGAGAGCAGGTGTGAGGCACGGCTTTGGTGGACTTTCAAGCGATACAGTAGGGAAGGTTTATGACTCGAAGATTTTTAAGAGGCTTATTGGGTATCTTAAGCCATACAAAAAGTATCTCGTCGTTTCTTTTGTTCTTCTTTTGTTTATCTCAGCCTTCGAAATTTCCTTTCCATATCTCACAAAGATTGGCATTGACAGGTATATTGTTCTGAGGTTTCATGAGATTAATCCCACAGAGGATAGAGAGGCACAGGCAATTTTAAAGAAATATCAGCATGCTATTTACAGGCTCGATGGGAAGGAATTTCTGGATGAGAGTAAGCTCAAAAAGTGGGACAGGGAGTATCTTAAAAAGAAAAAGGTCCTCTCCGAGGAAAGATACCTTCTCCTGAATCCTAACAAGTACCCCAACCAGGCCGAAGTCAGGGCAATTATCCATAAATACGAGCCTCTTTTCATCAAAGGTCATAAGTACTGGGCAATTTCTTATTCAAATCTGCGGAAAATTCCGGCCCGAGATGTAAAGATTCTGCGGCAGAAGGATATAAATGGCGTTAAGATTGTTGCCCTGATTTTTCTTGTTATACTTCTTTTAAATCTCATTTTCACCTTCTCGCAGGTTTATATTCTCCAGTACATGAGCCAGCTGGTAATGTATGACCTGAGAATGGACATAATGCGGCATATTTTCAGGCTTCCAGTGGATTTCTTCAGCAAAAATCCTGTAGGTAGAATAGTCACTCGCGCGACAAACGATGTGGCTGCCATCAACGAGATGTTTAACTCGGTTTTGATTTATCTTTTTAAAGATTTCCTCCTTATTGCTGGCATTTTGATTGTAATGTTTAAAATGAACGTGAGGCTCACGCTGGTTTCGCTCACTCTCGCACCTTTGATTGTAATTGTGACGTATTTCTTCAGGGTGAAGGTGCGTGAGGCTTACCGTGATGTAAGGGCAAAAATTGCCCGAATAAACGCCTATTTACAGGAAAGCATTTCAGGAATAAGGATAATCAAGCTGTTTGTTCAGGAAGTAAGGATGTTTGAAGGATTTAAGAAAATTAACCATGACCTCTATCTTGCGAATATTCGTCAGCTCATTGTTTTCGCTGTTTTCAGACCCCTAATTGATATCTTCAATTCTCTTGGAATCGCGATAATTCTCTGGTATGGCGGTGGCCAGCTTATTAGGAGTGCTATAAGTTTTGGTGCGCTTGTGGCATTTTTAACCTACATTGAAAAGTTGTTTAAACCCATAATGGACCTTGCGGAAAAGTACAATATTCTTCAGTCGGCGATGGCAGCTTCGGAGAGGATTTTCAAACTTCTCGATGAGAAGCCAGAGCCAAAAATCGGTACAATTAAGGCACGGCTCAAGGGGCATATTGAGTTTGATGATGTGTGGTTTGCCTATGAGGATGAAAACTGGGTCTTGCAGGGTGTATCCTTTGAGGTAAAGCCAGGCCAGACCGTTGCCATTGTGGGACCAACAGGGTCAGGGAAGTCCACGATCATTAATTTGATTCTGAGGTTTTATTACAACCAGAAGGGAATGATCAGGGTGGATGGCAGGGATGTGCGTGAGTATGACCTTGAAGCTTACAGGAGCAACTTTGCCCTTGTGCTGCAGGATGTTTTCCTCTTCTCTGGCAGTCTTGATAAAAATGTCAGGCTCTGGAACACAGAAA
>WFZT01000036.1 GCA_015489415.1 Caldifarciminota bacterium
CGCCGAAAGAAGGAGCTTGTCAAAAAAATCCGAAAGGTCCGACAGGGCTTGATCTTCTCCTCATCACTGCAGGTAAAGGTGAATAAATCCGTACCGGAACTCAAAAGAAATGTTAAAACGAGCTATTTTAACCTTGCTCAGGACGAGGAAGGGGCGCTAAGTGCCACCCAGCAGAGTTTCAAGGGTATGCTTGAAATATTCAAAAATACAATGGCTTTATCACCCAAGGCCCTCGGTCTCACCTATGGAGCCATGGAGACCATGAAAGGGATTAAGACATCCTTTGAACTCTTCAGAACCCCGTCACCCAGTGAGCTATCAAAGGCCCTTGCTTACGTTAACCTCGCTATACTCGAGCTCTATGGAGCGGAGAAAAACCTTCAGCAGGGCAAAGGGAGCTCCACATATTTCGAAGAGGCGATGAAAAAACTCTCCGAGGCCGCCCGCAAACAGGCATCATTGAATCAGCAGGGAAAAAGTATGATGTCCATGCCAAACCCCGCCATGAGCCAGCTACTCTCGATGGCTGCCCAGCAGGCGGCAATCCAGCAGCTCGTTAACCAGGCCATGAAACTCTCTCAGGGCTCGCAGAATCTTGCCAGAATGCTTCAGGAGATTTCAAAAGAGATGAGTGAAGTGGAAAAGACTCTGAAACAGGGCAAATACAACGAGAAAATCTACCGCAAGCAAAAAAAGCTTCTTGTCCGGCTTTTAGAGGCTCAGAGATCAATACACAAGCAGGAGTTTGCAAGGAGGAGGGAATCTAAAACTGGTAAATCTTACAAAACCACCTCTCCTGGCGAAGTTAAAGAGGAGGTTTTGAGGAAAAGGATTAAAACCCTTCTCTTTGACATTGACAGAGATAAAAGCATCCCCGAGGATTACAAGGTCTTGATAAAGGCCTATCTTAAGTCTCTTCTGGAGGAATGAGATGAGGGTTGTGTATTCAGAAAAATACGTCACCATGGATTTAGAGGGGCATGTATTTCCCAACACCAAGTACAAATTAATTTTAGAAGAGCTTGAGAAATTAGGGGTGGTTGACGAAGTGCTGCCACCCATTGAGATTTCACCTCAAGACCTCGAAATAGTCCACGAGAGGGAATACATTGACGATTTTGTAAATTTGAGACGGACTTTCAGGACTCTAAGGAGTGAAATGCCTTTAAATAAATCGATCGTAGAGGGATTTATCCTTATGGCTGGCGGAACACTTCAGGCGTCCTACGTCGCACTCGAGGACGGATTTGGGTACCACATCGGCGGAGGATTCCATCATGCATACGAAGATCACGCTGAAGGATTTTGCTATGTCAACGACATTGCCTTTGCCATAAAGAAATTGAAACTTGAGGGAAAAATTAAAAGGGCGGCCGTAATTGACTGTGATCTGCATCAGGGCAATGGCACTGCACACATTTTTAGAAATGACCCGGACGTTTTTACATTTTCCATCCACGAGGACCCAATATATCCCTGGCCCAAAGAGAAAAGCGACTGGGATATAGGCCTTCCGGCTCTGACCGGGGATGAAGAGTATATGAGGAGACTTCGGGAAGCAGTTCCAAAAATTTATGACGATTTTAAGCCAGAATTTGTGATTTACCAGGCTGGGGCTGACCCCTACAGAAAGGACATCTTGGGCGACCTGATGCTTTCCATCGAAGGATTGAAAGAAAGGGACGAGATAGTCCTTGGCGAAGCCCACAAGAGAGGCATTCCGGTTGCAATTACCCTTGGTGGAGGATACGCTCCCAACCTACAGGATACAGTAAAAATCCACGTCAACACCGCCCTCGTCGCGAATGAATTGTTGAAAAATTTAGCCTGAGAGGCCGCTAAAAGGTTTTATCACTTCTGAGCTCGTTAGAAAATCCCCACCTCCTATCCTCCTGACGTCACCCACGAATTTCTGGATAACAACACCTTATCCCTTGCCACGGCTTCAAAAAGGTGTACTACGCTCTATATTTGGACACTCTCTTTATTCGGTATAAACGAATATATCCTTCAGGTAAAATTGTTGATTTACTACGAAAAATTGAATTTCTCGCCCAGATTGTATTGTATAAATATACATGACAAGCAAAAACATGGGTGATGTCAGCCTCCTATCCTCCCCCCACGCACGATGTGCGTGGGGGGAGGAATAAGGTGGTGGGCAAATTTTTCATTAAAATTCAAAGGTTTTGAAATTTTTCGAACACGCTCTATCACTCCTTGACTCAAATACCTATTAATCATTGGCTTTATAAATTTTCGATTGATTGCATTCCTTGTTGTGAAAAGTTTACAAAAGAATTTAGGCAAGACGTATTTGTATGATTTTCGTTCTTCCCCATTTTCCTAAACCCCTACTTTCCGCGGGAAGTAAGGGAAATTTTTGGCTTTATGGTAAAGATTTCGTCCATGGCGTGCTTGCTCGAGCAAAAATAGAGCTCCCTCCCTTCCCGTTGGGAAGGGAGGGCTGGGGTGGAATGGGTAATTTATTGCCATCAAGATTAGAACTTGTCGATGGAGATAGCAGCGGGAGAAATAGTTAACAGGAAGTCTCCGATATTACCAGGTCAAACTTCCAGCTTTAAAATATCCCTATGATTCAAAGAGTGAGTTTTAAAAATTCAAAAGGTCTGGTGCTTGCTGGAATTTTGCATAAACCTGAAAATCCTCGAAAGACGGGGGTCATAATTGCCCACGGATTCACAGGTCACAAAGATGCTAATTTTATCCCAGAGCTTGCATCCCACCTTGAATCAAAAAACTTCACGGTCCTCAGGTTCGATTTCTCAGGCAATGGTGAGAGCGAAGGGAAATTCGAAGAAGGTACATGGACTCAGTTCGCGGATGACCTCAATTCCGCCATCAATTTTCTCAGAGGCATTCACAATGGCCCTTTAGCGGTCATTGGCTTCAGCATGGGAGGAGCTGTCTCAATCATTGCCTACTCAAAATACAAAAACTTTGATAAACTGGTCCTCATTGCCCCTGCTATAAAACCTGCAACAGATAAATTCCTGAAGATCGCATTGGCAAGTATCAAAGAAAAAGGTTACGTGGAATTTGAGGATATCAAAGGCAGGAAATGGAAATTGAATAAGGATTATTTCGAAGACCGGGAGAGGTACAATTTACTCGGACTCGGCAAAGTAATCGATATCCCAGTGCTCATTATCATTGGTGATAAAGACGATACAGTGAGCATAGATGCAGCTCGCGAGTTTTATCAGCAATGTCCAGAAGGCCGGAAATTCGTAGTTGTCAAGGGAGAAAATCACGTCTTCCACAACAGAGCTACCTCCTTGATACCCCACATTGATGAATTTCTCAAGTAAAAAGAGCCTCCGTAAACTCAGGGTAAAATCACGTGCTAATTAAGCCCAAGAATACTCTGGAAATCCCTTGCGTTCCTTACCCTATCAAGATTAAGCGAAAATTCGACAAGTTTGTTCATTAAATCTTCCCCAATAAATCCGCTGGTGAGAGTTTTAAACTTCTCAATCAATTCATCTTCTGTCAAAGGATTTTCGGGATCGCCTTTGGGATAAAAGGATTCGCTCACAATGTTCTCGCCATCACACAAAATTACTTCTACCCGCGAAGCCCATTTTTCCGGGTAAACGCGGGTATATTCCGGGGCATGGTAGACCTTGATTTTTTTCATAAGTGCCTTGATAGTGGGGTCGTTGAGATTAGACTCATTAAACATATCCGGCGTTATTCTTTTTCTGGTGAGCAAAAGGGCAATAGTGAACTGGAGGGAAAATTTTGCCTGATATGGATTTACTGGCTCTGGATTATCCACAAGGTCATAAGAAATCTTGTAAGTGTAAACGGCTATCTCTTTTATCCTGGATGGGTCCAGTTTATCAAGAATTCTATAAACGGCATCAAGAGCGGGATGTGTATGCCTGCATGAAGCAAAATATTTTATTGAGGTTTCGCTGAGCTTGAAACCATCTCCAAGCCCATCAAGAAGCTTCTCCATGTGAGGTTCACGAGATGTGGCTTTTATAAATCCCTTTTCACCTTCAAGGATGGTTTTTGCCCCCTTAAAACCCTTGAAAGCAAGCACTGCGGAAAGTGCTCCATTAAAGGCCGCCTTAGCAGTATGTAGTTGCTTTGAGTGTGCACCGTGTTTTAAAAATTCCCAGACACCTGCAGCCTGAGTCCCGGCATTTCCAAGTGCATCAATCATCTTTTCTACATCGCAACCCAAAAGCTTGCAAACACCAGCGGCTGCACCAAACGTGCCAGCTGTACCAGTTGTGTGAAAATACTGGTAGTGCGATGTACCCAGTGCCTCCCCTACCCTGATACCGGCCTCATATCCAGTTACAATTGCAGTAATCACGTCTCTGCCGTCTTTTTCCAGCTCTTCAGCGTATGAGAAAACGGCAGATATCACAGGAGCTGCAGGATGAAGTATAGACGAGCGATGCAGATCATCCATTTCAGCCACGTGGGCAGACGCTGCATTGACAAAACCTGCCCACAAAGGAGTAAAAAGTTTTCTCCCTGGAATTGAAGTAGCCTTACCAGGCTTCCCATTTTCCGTTGCCACATCGAGCAGAACTTTTACGGGAAAACTCTCTGAGCCAGCGAAAACTGATCCAAGCCAGTCAAGAAAAAGTTCCTTTGTGTAGGTAACGGTTTTCTCATCTAAGTCACCAAACTTTATAGATGCCAGAAATTTTGCAAGTTCTAAAGTCTCACCCATAATAAAGATGATAAACCCACACCGGGAAATATTCTACTGATTGATAGAACCTGTCAGAAAAATTCAAAAACCTTTGATTTTTAATAAAAAATTCCCCCCACTTTATTCCTCCCCCCACGTACAAAGTGCGTGGGGGAGGATAGTGAGCATTTTCCCAAGAAGTTTGTGTGAAAGAAATTCTTCATAAATATGCAGAAATCCACAATTATCCGAATGAGTTTAAAACTCCATTACATTTTCGCACAAACTCACTATCAAAAAACCTGCAAGAAATCTTCAAAAGGGCAATATTTGTTGAAATGCTGCGAGATTAGAGTTATAAATAGGTCAATGTCTTCTTTCAAATCGAGGTTGAAAAAAATCATACCGCCTGAGGAGTTTCAGCATTCCTGTGTCGAAATCCTTGATGAAAACGGTATATTTTTAACCTGGGAGAAAAATTCTGAGAAATTTCTTGGGTACCCAGGAAAAGAAGTTATAAACAGGCTTAGCCTCAAAGATATTCTCGAACCTCCTGATACTTTCACCAGAATATGGGATGAAGTCAAGAAAAATGGATATTTCATAGGATATTCTTACGTAAAACCCAGGGATCGAGAGGGAATAGAGACCTTTATCCTCCTCTGGTATCACCGTTCACTCAACCTTATTTCTGCCATCATAGTTGACACTAACAGGTTTCAGCTGGTGCTAAAAGAATACAAGACCCTGTTCGACTCGTTACCAGACCCCATCTTTATTCTCGATAAAAACTTCAGAATCATAAAGGCAAATAGCGCGACGGCACGTGCGCTTGGCATGGACATAAATGACATTCTGGGGAAAACTTGCTACGAGATTGTCCATGAGAGTGGAGAGTCTCCCGAAAACTGTCCCCACAAAAAACTTCTCAAAGACAAAATGCCTCACACTGAGATGATTTTTGAAAAGAATCTTGGAGGAGAAAATATTGTCTCTACCACCCCACTCTATGGTCCAGACGGTAAACTAATCGGCTCTATTCATGTAACAAGGAATATTTCCGAGCTTAAAAAGATTCAGGAGGAGTATGAATTCTTCTTCAACTACTCACCATCAATAAACCTGATCCTCGATAAAAACTACAGGATTCTTAAAGCCAGTAAAATGGCCGCTACAATTCTAAACATGAAACAAAAGGAACTTATAGGTCAGAATTTTCTTTCTTTCCTTAGCGAGCAATCAAGGGAAAGTACAAAGAGTAAAATCGACGCTGTTGCACGTGGTGAACTTGTTCATCCATTTCTTGTCGATGTGATTCGTGATGATACGAAACTCACGATTTTAATCTCTCTAACTCTACCACCCTCTCAATTTGGCCAAGAAGACCCGAGAATATTAAGTACCGGCCTCGATATAACCCCCATTCTGGACCTTCAGAAAGAGCTTATAAAAACTGAAAGAAGGTACAAAACCATTTTCAACAAATCCAAGGATGCGCTTTTCATTCTCAATGAAAGCAAGGAGCTCATTGACGTTAATTCAACTGCAAGAGATATATTTTCGGTAAGAAACGAGAAAGGAAAGAAACTAACAGAATTTGTCGGGGATTCTATTACACCTGTTTTGAAAAAACTCGAGAGGGAGAGTGAAATAACCGATTTCCCGGTCCAGGTTGAGAATAATGGGGATTCAAGGCACTATCTCGTTACAGCCTTAAAGTTTATGGAAGGGGACGAGGCGAGATATTTCATAAGTCTGAGGGACATCACTCAGATGATGAATTACGAAAGGGAGCTTGAGAAAAGTCTAAAAAGACTTTCTATTCTGTTCGATGAAATTATCTTGGCAATGTCTGACCTTGTTGAAATAAGGGACCCCTATACAGCAGGGCACCAGAGAAAGGTTGCAGAGATTGCGGTTGAAATTGCTCATCACCTTGGTCTTGATGAAAACAAGATCAAGGCCATTAAGTATGCTGGTTTGACACATGATATAGGGAAAATAGCCATTCCTTCGGAAATTCTCACAAAGCCAGGCAAACTCACTGAATTGGAGTACGAGATGATAAAGAAGCACCCTGAAATTGGTTATAAAATTTTGAAAGATATAGATTTTCCCTGGCCTGTTGCTGAGATTGTCTATCAGCATCATGAGAGGCTTGATGGCTCAGGATACCCTCGGGGACTGAAAAATGGTGAAATTTTATTTGAGGCAAGAATTCTTGCAGTTGCAGACGTAGTGGAGGCTATGAGCTCTCACAGGCCATACAGACCTGCTCTGGGCATAGAAGTTGCAATTGAGGAGATAAAAAAGAACAGGGGAAAATTATACGATCCTGAGGTTGTAGATGCCTGTATAGAGATTTTAAAGGAAGGAGGGTATGTCAAGAAATAAAAGACCCGGGCTACGACCTACTTTCCCACACCCTCGCGGATGCAGTATCATCGGCCCTGGCGGGCTTAACTTCCGTGTTCGGAATGGGAACGGGTGTTGCCCCGCCGGTATGGTAGCCCGGGAGATATAAAGCCAGAAAAAGTGGGTTTGGTTCAGGTAATGTGGTTAAGTCGCTCGGCCTATTAGTACCGCTCGGCTCAACCCATTGCTGGGCTTACACCTGCGGCCTATCAACCTCCTCGTCTTGGAGGGGCCTTAGTCTCGCGTCTTGCGACACGAGACGGGAGACCTAATCTTGGGGTGCGTTTCCCGCTTAGATGCTTTCAGCGGTTATCGCGTGGGAACGTAGCTACCCAGCTGTGCCCCTGGCGGGACAACTGGTACACTAGAGGTTCCCCCACCCCGGTCCTCTCGTACTAGGGGCAGCTCCCCTTCAAGTCTCCTGCGCCCACGGCGGATAGGGAC